>CBAAAD010000319.1:0-4240 GCA_964658785.1 uncultured Methylobacterium sp. | reverse complement strand
CTGCGGCTGGCCGGCCCTATTCGCTCGCTGGTGGCCGATACGCATATCGTCCACGCGCGACGCGCCGGGCCCCACGGCGACGAGGCCGTGGGCAACGACGACCTCGGCCAGCTGCTGCTGCGCTTTGCCAGCGGCGCCAGCGGTACGCTCGTATTCAGCCGCGTCGCCGCCGGTCGCAAGATGGGCTACACCTATCGCATTACCGGCACGCGCGGCGCCCTCGCCTTCGACCAGGAGGATCAGAACGCGCTCTGGCTTTTCGACGCGAGTCGCCCGCTGGAACGGCAGGGCTTTCAGAAGATTCTGATGCGCCCCGGCCATCCCGACTATGCGTCGTTCAATCAGGGCCCCGGCCACGGCACCGGCTACAACGAGCAGATCGTGATCGAGGCGCGCGACTTTATTCGTGCGATCAGCAGCGGGCAATCCGTGTGGCCGGATTTTCGCGCGGGACACGAAGTGGACTGCGTTATCGCCGCCGCGCTGCAGTCGGCCGCCGAACGGCGCTGGATCGACCTTTGACGGGCGTGTCAGCGCGCAGGCTGTCGCGCTCGACGATCTCGCTGGCAAAAAGGCTCGACGCTGGCACCTGATCCGGCTCGAGCAACCACGCCGCCATCTGTGCGATGGCCTGCTCGATCATCGCGGCGATCGGCTGTCGCACGGTGGTAAGGCTATAGGACGCCCAGGCGGCCAAAGGCATGTCGTCGAAGCCAACGACGCTGACGGACGTCGGCACCGCCACGCCGCGCTCGCGACACGCATCCATCGCGCCGAGCGCGATGATGTCGTCGGCACAAAATACGCCGTCGATATCCGGCGACGCATCGAGCAGCGCATGCAGACCGAGCCGGCCGTGTTCGTGCGAGTAGTCGCCGGTGAAGTGTTTCGCCACCAGCTTGCAGCCGAGCTTTCCGAGCGCACGCTCGAAGCCGCGACAGCGGTCGCGCGACGCCACGTCGGTGCGCGACGCGCCGAGAAACGCCAGGCGTCGCAACCCCCGCGAAAACATCAGAGCGCCCACGCTGGCACCTGCCGCCGC
Source organism: uncultured Methylobacterium sp. (assembly GCA_964658785.1). Classification (GTDB taxonomy): domain Bacteria; phylum Pseudomonadota; class Gammaproteobacteria; order Xanthomonadales; family Rhodanobacteraceae; genus Rhodanobacter. The sequence goes on along the minus strand of CBAAAD010000319.1, from coordinate 3,198 downwards.
GTTGTCCACTGTCACCACCGGCACCGACGCCGGACCACCGCCGCGCCCGAACAGGTGCATCACCGGCAGCCCAGCCTCCACGCAGCGCTCGGCAAAACCCGCCGGCGGCGCCGACGTGGCGATCAGCACCGCGTCGACGTTGTACTTCAGCATCATCTCCAGCGCCGCATCCGCGCCGCCGCGCTCGGCGAGATTGGCCAGCAGCGGGCGCAGGCCGCGCGCCTGCAGCTGCCGGGTGAAGTGATCGAACACATCGAGAAACGCCGGATTGGCAAAGTGATTGGAGACCAGCCCGATCAACTCGGTGCGGCCGGTGACCAGACTGCGCGCGGCATGGTTAGGCCGAAAGCCCAGCGCGTCCGCAGCCGCTTCAACGCGCGCCCGCATGCTCGCCGATACGCTGGCGCCCTCGGTAAAGGTTCGCGACACCGCCGAGATCGATACGCCAGCTTTGTCGGCGACATCCTGCGCGCTGACGCGCGTCGGGAAAGCCGAACGGGAACCGCTCTTGTTCACTACCGCACCCGGATAAAAATGTCCGACTCATCATGCCATGACAGGCGGTGTATCTGACGACAGCTAGTGCGGTCTACGGCGAGGCGCTACGGCCGATCGATGTTGCCCCGATCGACGCGCCTGGAGATTGTCACGCCTAGCAATCGTTCAATGTAGAAACGCAATCCATGCCGATACAGGGCGCGTCAGTGAACGACCGGTGCACCCACGTTGCAAAGTTTCTCCAGTAGTTGCACCTGCACATTGCGCGGCGTATCGCCCTCGGCGAACGGTGCGCGAACGTATTGGCCATCCGTCTGCAGGATGAGCGCACTGGTGTTGTCGGCGAGGTAGAGATCGAGCGCGTTGCGCACGCGCTGCTGCAGTTTCTTGCCCTGGATCGGGAACGCGGTTTCGACGCGGCGATCGAGGTTGCGCTCCATCAGGTCGGCGCTGGCCAGATACAGCAGCGGCTCGCCGTCGTTGGCGAACCAGTAGACGCGGCTGTGTTCGAGAAAGCGGCCGATGATCGAGCGCACGCGGATATTCTGCGACACGCCTTCCACGCCCGGCCGCAGGCAGCACACGCCGCGCACGATCAGGTCGATCTGCACGCCGGCGATGCTGGCCTTGTAGAAGGCGCGGATGAGCTTGGGCTCGGTCAGCGCGTTGACCTTGATGATGATGTGCGCCGGCTTGCCGGCCTCGGCGTTCGCGGTTTCGCGCGCGATGAGTTCCAGCAGCGTCTTTTTCAGCGTGAACGGCGCATGCAGCAGCTTTTTCATGCGCAGCACCTTGCCCATGCCGGTGAGCTGGCTGAAGAGTTTGTGCACGTCCTCGCACAGCACCTGATCGGAGGTGAGCAGGCTGTAGTCGGTGTAGAGGCGCGCGTTACCGGTGTGGTAATTGCCGGTGCCCAGATGCGCGTAGCGCACCAGCTCGCTGCCCTCGCGGCGCTGGATCAGCATCAGCTTGGCATGCGTTTTTACGCCCACCACACCGTAGATCACCATCGCACCGGCCTGCTGCAGACGCGAAGCCAGCGACAGGTTCGATTCCTCGTCGAAGCGCGCGCGCAGCTCTACCACCGCGGTGACTTCCTTGCCAGCGCGCGCGGCGTCGACCAGCGCATCGACGATTTCCGATTTTGCGCCGGTACGGTACAGCGTTTGTTTGATGGCCAGCACCTGCGGATCTTTCGCCGCCTGGCGCAGCAGATCGACCACCGGCGCAAACGATTCGTACGGATGCAGCAGCAGCACGTCCTGCTTGCCGATCACCTGGAAAAGATCCTCGGCGTGTTTCAGCACTTTCGGTAGCGTCGGCGTAAACGCGGGGTATTGCAGGTTGGGGTAACCCGCCTCGTTGGCGATGCGGAACAGCCGCGCCAGATTGACCGGACCGTTCACTTCGTACAGCTCGGACTCGGCCAGACCGTACTGCTTAAGCAGATAGTCGGTCAGCTCCTTCGGGCAGTTGTCGGCCACCTCCAGCCGCACGGCGTCACCGAAGCGGCGCGAATACAGCTCGCCGCGCAAGGCCAGCGCCAGATCTTCGACGTCTTCCGGATCGAGCGTGAGGTCGGCGTTGCGGGTCAGGCGGAACTGATAGCAGCCAAGCACCTTCATGCCCGGAAACAGTTCATCGACGTGCGCATGGATGATCGAGGACAGCAGCACGTACTTGTCGCCGCCGTCGTTGATGGCGTCGGGCACCCGGATGAGACGCGGCAGCACGCGCGGCGCCGGCACGATGGCCAGACCCGAATCGCGACCGAAAGCGTCGACGCCCTCCAGCCGCACGATGAAGTTGAGGCTTTTGTTGACCAGCAGCGGAAACGGATGGGTGGGGTCCAGCCCGATCGGCGTGATCAGCGGGGCGACTTCATCGCGAAAATAACGGCGCACCCACAGCTTCTGTTTTTGCGACCAGTCCAGTCGACGAACGATGCGGATGCCCTGCTCGACCAGCGCCGGCAGGATGCGTTCGTTGAGGATGGAATACTGCCGCTCGATCTGCCGATGCGCGATCTCGCTGATCTCGGCCAGCGCGTGCCGCGGCGCGATGCCGTCCGGGCCGATCAGCTCGTGATCGAGCGCGATCTGGCCCTTCAGCCCGGCCACGCGAATCTCGAAAAACTCGTCCATGTTGCTGGAGAAGATCAGCAGAAACTTCAGCCGCTCCAGCAGCGGCGTGCGCTCATCCAGCGCCTGATCGAGCACGCGGATATTGAACTGCAGCTGCGAGATTTCGCGGTGGATGTAAAGCCGCTTGTCGGTCAGATCGACCGGAGCCGGCGCTGGGGTAGTCGCCTCGGCATCGTTGGCCGCGGGTACGGAAATGTCCGACGATGCGGGCTTTTTGGAGATAGTGCGGCTACTCATCGAATCACGATCCAGGTCGGCAGAGACATCCAGTCAGCGAACCCGCATGGTAGCGCGCCGCCCGGACCATCCGGCCGTCGCCCGCATCACGGGTCATCCAACGGTCAGTCTGATCCATGGGCCGTTACGACGCGATGACATCGGGCCGGGCGAGCAGCCGTGGGCTGGGCCGAGGTTGGCAACGCCCAACATCGCGCTCCGGTTGTGTTGGGTTGCAGAAGCTCAACCCAACCTGCAAAAGCGAGGCGCCCTTCGGCCATTTGCTGCGCGGATAGTGGACCCGAGGAATTCGTCGTAGGTTGGGGTGAGCGGAGCGATG
>CBAAAD010000318.1:2341-4242 GCA_964658785.1 uncultured Methylobacterium sp. | reverse complement strand
CCGTTGCTGTATTGAATGCCGTAGTTTGTGCTGCGATTGCACTGAGTTCCTACTACAGTCCACGCCAGAAGCTTTTGCAAATTATCTTTGTCTGGTTGTGGCCTGTTTTAGGAGCAACGCTGTTTGGCCTGTTCCTGCGGTCACAACATGGCAACGCGCCACGAACCGGTTATCGTTCTACGACACCAACGCCTATGGACGACGTTGGCGCAGTTTGGAAGGGTTTGAATTCGTCGGATAAGCTGCCTTGAATGCGGCTTTGGAATATGAGGGTACTCTCGGCGCGACTTAGATTTGGCTACAGTCAGCTGGTAGTAGCATCAGCCTAGCGGTAGTGAAGTAAGGGGGGCTCGCACGAACAATTGCGCCACTGAATGCGGAGAAAGACCGCATTAACTTTTTTTGCGTGTGCCCGATGGCTTCGTGCCCAAAAATTCAGTCGGGCGCGCCAGGTACAAATAACCTGACACGTCCGGAAAGCGCTTTATCTGCCCCGCATCAAACTATGCCGATGACGATGTCATCGGAATTCATCACTGGTAAAAGGGAATAACGTGCATAACAAAGCCGACAGCGAACAAGGGCAAAGCGGTGGCCATGGCGGCCATGGTGGCAAGCCGGCCAACGGAAAACCGGCGTCGGCCACCCCCGCCGTCACAGTTAATGGCGTCGAGCGAAAGCTCGCTCCGTCGGCGCGAGGGTCGAAGCAGCTTTCTCGCCCCGCGCTTCAGATCGCACCGCCTGGCAAGGCACCGCCCGAGCCACCGTCGTCGGCGAGCCTGCGATCGAAGTGTCCGCCGGTGCTCGACCAGGATCCGATCCAGTCGTGTGCGGCTTTTGCGTTTACCGGCGCGCTGCGCTTTCTGCATTTGGCCCACGGGCTCGATGAACCGTTGTCGCCGCTGTTCTGCTACTACGCGACCCGAGTCTTGGTCGAAGCCGAGCAAACCGGCGACGACTCGGGATGCAAGGCCGACGCGGTGGTCGAGGCACTGGAAAACTATGGCGTGTGCGTGGAGAGCGCGTGGCCCTATGACACCGAGAAGTTTTCCATAGCGCCACCGACCACTGCTTTTGACGATGCGGCCAAGCGCAAGCTGACGAAGGCTTATCGCGTGACGACGCTTCGTGCGATCAAGCTCTCGATTGCCGGCGGCTATCCGGTGCCGGTGGCTTTTCCGGTGGCGCAGTCCGTGGGCTACGGCAGCGATGCCGTGCCTTCGCCGACGTGGCGCACCGGAATTTTCCCGATACCGACGTTGGCTCCCGGTGACGCGCCGGCCGGCAGCGCGGGTAGCGCGGCGGGTTCCTCGGGCGGTTCAGCAGGTTCGTCAGGCGGTACGGGCGGATCCTCTGGCGGTACTGGCGGTGCATCCGGTGGTTCAGCGGGCTCCGCTGGCGGCGCAGCGGGCTTGTCCGGTGTCGATGCCGGTTCTGGTGGTGGAGCGGTGGGCGCGTCGGGTGGTTCCGCCGGTTATGCAGGCGGCCCGGTGAACGATGCCAATCTCTTTCATCCACCCGCCGCGGATCCCGCCGATGGCTACCACTTTGTGCTCGCCGTGGGTTACGACGACGCAACCGGTCTGCTTGAAATCCAGAACTCCTGGGGGCCGCACTTTGGCGATGGCGGATACGGCTACCTGCCTTATGCGCTCTTCGGGCCCACACAGGACACGCTCATCGCCGACCCCAGTGTGCTCGCCGAAGACCCGTGGACGCTACGCCACCAGTCCGACGATGCGCATGTTGCTGCAGCGGCGCGGTAACGTTCGACAGACAAATCGATCGGGCTGGGCGAAAAATTGTCATGGGCAGACGGCACTGGCTTAAGTGCGGCATCCTTAAATGCGTCATCCTGAAAAAAGGGAACATCCAGCGACGTCTACGATTCGATCCACGTT
>CBAAAD010000318.1:1176-2241 GCA_964658785.1 uncultured Methylobacterium sp. | reverse complement strand
TGCGTCATCCTGAAAAAAGGGAACATCCAGCGACGTCTACGATTCGATCCACGTTCCAGTCGCTGGATTCCGGCTTGTGCCGGAATGACGAAAAAAAGTGGCGCTTCCCGTTTCAGTCAGCGCCATTCTTGTCGGGGACATGTTGCAGCGGTCTCGGTAGTGTTCAAATGAGACCTGGCATCCGTCTTCTGATATTCACCAGTCACGCAAGGGGAAATTCATGAGCAAACAGTTGTTCATCAACCTTCCGGTCGCCGACCTGCCGCGGTCCATCGCTTTCTTCAGCGCACTCGGCTTTACGCTCAAGCCGGAGTTCACCAGCGACGATGGCGCCGGCTTCGTCATCAGCGACACGATCAGCCTCATGTTGACGACGCACGCCCAGTTTCGCGTTTTTACGCCGAAGGATATCTGCGACACCAGCAAGGCCGTCGAAGTGTTGCTGTCCATCGGCTGCGAAAGTCGCGAAGAGGTCGACAGCCTCGTCGCCAAGGCCCTCGCTGCCGGCGGCACCACCTACGACGAGCCGGAAGATTTTGGGTTCATGTACACGCACAGCTTCATCGACCTGGACGGCCACGGTTGGGGCGTTCTTCATATGACGGGCACGCCGGTAAAGTAGTCAAGCCAGGTATCCTGTAACCGTAGAAAAAAAGGCAGCGTCGGTCCATTTGGCAGGCTCTGTCGGGTCATCGTTATAGCTCGAGCACATGCGCAGCTTGAGCAAGCCCGCTATCGTGCGGGTCGGATGGCGAACGATCTGCTCACGAATACACCCTATGACAAAAAACTACGACCCACCCCTGACCACCAACCCTCACGCCCCTCTCTATCGCGTCGATAAAGCGATCCGCGCAGCGCAGCAGCGGCTGGATGACGCCATCGATGCGAAGCGCCATCACACCAGCCAGAATCTGGCCTTCGAGGTGATCAAGGAGGCCCGCGAAGGATTGAAAAAGTGCGAACAGCTGCGTGCAGCCAAGATCAGGGAGGTAGCGAAGCGGGGGGCGGAGAGTGAGTTGATTGGAAAATAGCGGCACAAGAACTAGGCGCCTAATGAACATT
>CBAAAD010000318.1:0-1076 GCA_964658785.1 uncultured Methylobacterium sp. | reverse complement strand
CCCCGGGCGTAGGGCGTATTACAAGAAAAATAGTGACGCGCAACTCAAGAAGTTGAGCCGATGTGTTGGCTACGCCAAGCAAGGCCTGGTCAAGGGCACGCCCGAGTTCAAATCATGTATCAGTGACTTCGGTTTGCCAGATGCCCGCTACAGTGCCGCCATCAATGCGGCGCAGGAAAAGTACACCATCACACCAGCGTGGCAAGCGGCCAACGTCTCCGAAGAAGAAAATTTTTCCTACGAAAGCGCGGACGAGACGCGTGCGACGAGAAAGAACTTTGGCGACATGCCTCTCTTCGTACTGACGCATTCGCCGCCCGCAAAAAGCAAGGGCGAGACGCAAGACAAGCGCAACAGATACACGCTTGCATGGGAGGAACTGCATCTAGAGGTGGCCGCCATGTCGACGCGTGGAGTCAATATCATCGTGCCCAACTCGAAGCACTACATCCAATACGACCACCCTCAAGTTGTCGTGGACACCGTGCTGGATGCTGTGAATATTGTTCGAGGGCAGTGACGTGAGTGCGTATGGTTTGCTTCCAGTCGCGGCGAGCGAGTCGACCTCACTGTTGGTACAGTCGGTGTAGCGTTCGAGGGAGCCGATCATTGCCGTCAAGAGCTTTCTGCGTGGCGCCCTTGGACTAGCGACACATCTTTCTTCGTCCGTCACGCCGACGGCAACGCCTTCCATGACGCCCCAGAAGCCGCTGCCCAGTCGCACACAGGCGTCATGGATGCGATGGTTTGCCTCGTCATACGCCCAGACCCTGCACAGGATCTGGTACGTCGAGGAAGTGAAGTAGATTCGCCATTGAACGACTCATGCTCGAATGCAGGATGCAGTAGAGGTTGGCCTGCGCTCAGTCCTGCAGTAACGCCTTTGTGTTGATTACGTGCCGATAGCCGAGATAGATGGCGACGGCCATCACCAGCAGCATCGGCAGTGCAGAACGGGAATGATGATTCACCGGCATCGTCTCCTGGTCGGACACGCAGCCGGTAGACGGCGATCGCACGGGATGCGAGTTGGTATCGCTGACGGACGGATCAGGTCCGAGCAGGCCCGCATCAAT
>CBAAAD010000317.1:3129-4251 GCA_964658785.1 uncultured Methylobacterium sp. | reverse complement strand
ATTCGGTCCACCTATCGCGAGCGGGCGGCGGCCGAGCCGGAGCGCTTTCGCGTGCTCGACGCCAGCCAGTCGCCGGCCGATGTGCTGAATGCCGCCACGCAGGCGATCGCCGGATTATTCGAAGGCGTGCCGTTATGAGTGCATTGCCGTGGCACGCCGAGCACTGGTCGCGCCTGCAGTCGCGGCTTCAGCGCGATGCGCTGCCGCATGCGCTGCTGGTTTGCGGCGCGGCGGGTCTGGGCAAACGCGAGTTCGTGCAGCGTTTTGTGCACGGCCTGCTGTGCGAGCAGCCGGTCGACGGCGACGCCTGCGGTCACTGCCGCCGCTGCCTGCTGCTGGCAGCGGGCAGTCATCCGGACCTGATCGAGTTGAGCTTTGGCCTGCGCAAGGACGGCGTGCAGCGCAGCGAAATCGTGGTGGATCAGATCCGCGATCTGTCGGCCCGGCTGGCCATGAGCAGCCAGTTCGGCGGCTGGCAGGTGGCGTTGATCGATCCAGCCGACGCGATGAATCCGGCCGCCGGCAACGCGCTGCTGAAAACGCTGGAGGAGCCGTCCCCGCAGACCATGCTGATCCTGATCGCGGATGCGCCGTGGCGTTTGCCGCAAACCATTCGCAGCCGCTGCCAGCGCATCGAATTTCATCTGCCCGACGCCGCCGAAGCGCTGGCCTGGCTGCAGGCGCAGGGCATTCGCGACGCGGCCGGGGCGCTGGCGGCGGCGGGCGGCAATCCCGGTCTGGCAAGCACGTGGGCGCAGGAAGGCGCGCTCGATCGCCGGCTGGAAGTGCGCAAGGATCTGGCCGCGCTGGCGGCCGGTCGTGGTCAGCCGATGGAAGTGGTCAGGCGCTGGCTCGATAACGAGCCGGCCCAGCGGCTGTGGTTTGCCGCGCAGGCGGCAGCCGATGAAATCCGCTCCCGGGTTACGGATAGACCGGGCCCACTCGCCAGCGCGTTGAACGCCGAAGCGCTCGACCATTGGTACAACGCGGTCAACCGCACGCGTGAAAGCCTGCGCGGCCCGCTACGTGCCGACTTGCTGCTGCTGGAATTGCTGGCGCAATGGCGTTGACGGTTCCCGCCGTCAGTGCACCCCTGTCGTTTTCCTCCTCGCCGGAGCTGCC
>CBAAAD010000317.1:0-3119 GCA_964658785.1 uncultured Methylobacterium sp. | reverse complement strand
GGTGATCGCGCCGCATCCGGATGACGAGACGATCGCCAACGGCGTGCTGATCCAGCGCGTCCGCGCCGCCGGTGGCGAAGTGAAGATCGTGCTGCTGACCGCGGGCGAGAACAATCCCTGGCCGCAGCGCTGGCTGGAACGGCGACTTCGCCTTGGTGCGGCCGACCGGCAGCGCTGGGGGCAGCGGCGCCATGTTGAACTGGCTGAGGCGCTGCGGCATCTGAACGTCTCATCGGCTGCGCTGCAAACGCTGGAATGGCCGGATATGGGCGTAACCGACGTGCTGCTTCGCGCCGGTTCGCGCGCGGTGGCGGAACTGGCTTCGGCCATCGACGCTTTTCGTCCAAGCATCGTCGCGATGCCGTCGATTGACGATCGTCATCCCGACCATGGCTCTGCTTACGTGCTGACCCGGCTGGCCCTGGCGCAGCTGCCGGATACGCCGCTGATGCTCGGCTATCTCATTCACGGACGCAGCGGGCACGAGCGATTGTTCGACGTGACCGCTACCTCCGAACAGTTGGCCAGCAAGCTGCAGGCTCTGGCCGCGCACCGTAGCCAGATGGCCCTGAGCGCCCGCCGTATGCGCCGGCTGGCCGGTCGCGGCGAGCGTTATGCGCTACTCGCGCCGTTGCCGACGCCGCGCGATGTGCTTCCCTGGCAGCCGCCGATCTGGCTGCGGCCGCTGCTGCGCCTAAGCCTGGTCGATCGGTCGTCCATACAAACCTTGCCGTGGTCGCAGGCGCCGCTGCGACGAGACGGTGAGGGCAGGTACTGCCTTGACCGCGCCACCGAAGGTTCTATCGGTCCGCGTTTCGCTCGATTGGCGTGCGCGCTTCCGTCCCTGTGGATCTTCGATCGATGGGGCTGGTGCGAGCTTTGAAGACGCGATGGATGTTCGCGGCCCTTGCATCGGTTCGGCGACAGCGCTAGCTTCACGGGAGGGGAAACGACCATGCCGAGGGTAGGGATCAGCACAGAGCCGCTGATGGCGTTGTCTGGACCGACAAGAACGCCGCCGCCCTTTTCGCCCTCTGGGCTGATCGGAGGTGGACGTATTCCGTTTACCGGCTGGTTACCTGCATGCGTACTTCGGATCAGAATCCGCGACTGGTTAGCTCGGGGCTGAAACCTCGGGAGGTATCGGGGGAAAGCCGCTATGCGGCGCTTTCCGATCTCGGCCAGCTGCTGCTGCGCTCGCTTGATCCGGCGGTGCTCTACGAAGCGGTGATCGAGGTGCTGGAGCGGCGCATCGGCGCACGTCTGGTCATGGTCGGCGAGGTGGATCGGCACGGCGGCTGGTTTCGGCGCATAGCGCCAGCCGATGTCCCTGTAGGGATGGAGGATATTTATCCCGAGCGGCTGCCGTTTGCCATGATGCTGCCGGCGTTCTGGCAGGGCACGCCCCAGCTGGCAGCGGATATCGCGCACAGGTCGGGCATGGAAAGTTTTTGCCAGGCGTTCAAGCGCCACGGCGTGACGTCATCGATCGCGGTACCGGTGCTGCTGTTCGGTGAAGTGCAGGCCTGTCTGTTGATACGGACGTCTGACGTCGATTTTTTCTCGCCGACCATGATCGAGCTGCTGCAGCAGGCGGCGGCAAGTATTGGGCTGGGGCTGGAGGGTTATCAGCAGCGGATGCGTTTGCTGCAGTCGGTGCGCGACGAGGCGCGCCAGCGGCAGGCGTTGCGCCTGCTCAGTGAAATCATCAAGGTGGTGTCGCGCAGCAGGGATGAGCTGCAGCTGCTGGCCGACGCCTGCCATGTGGCCGGGCATATCGGTGAGTACGCTCTGGCGTGGATCGGCGTGTCGCCGGACACAGGCGGTCCTGGCATCCAGTGGCGAGCCCGCCACGGCTTCAGTGACGACAGCGAGGGTGATTCCAGCAACGCGGACGGCGTCGAAGGCGTTGCCGAAGAAATCGCTGCGCTGGCATTGCAGTCGGGGGAGCCACAGGTTAGCTATCCGGTGTCTTGCGGACTGGAGCATTGGCCGGAATCCGATGTCGCGCTGCCGCTGCGCGCACTGATGGCGCTGCCGCTGCGGGCGGACGACGCGGTTGTCGGTGCGTTTGTGATCGGAACCACCGAGGCTGATGCGTTCAGTGCGATCGAGGTCCAGGTTTTCTCCGAAATGGGTATCGAGCTTGGCCTGGGCATCCAGTATCAGCGCGCGCGTGCGGCTCGTGTTTCGGCTGAGCGTGAGATGCGCTTCAATTTGCAGCATTTCCGCACAATTCTTTCGCACCAGCACTCGGGCATCCTGGTGATCTCCGAGGAAGGGCGGGTGATGTTTGCCAACGAGTCATTCTGCGAGCTGTACGGCTTCGAAAAGACGCCGGCCGAGCTGGAAAACCAGAACTCGAGCGTGATTTTCGACCGCCTCACAAACGCCTACGGTGACCCCGATGCGGAATTTCTGCGGCTCAGCGAGATCCTGCGCCGCGGCGTAGCGATCAAGGACGAGGAAGTGCACATGCGCGACGGGCGCACTCTGCTGCGCGACTTCACGCCCATCTATATCGACGGCGTTCGCCATGGCCGCATCTGGAATCAGCGCGACATCACGTCGCAGAAAACCCAGCAGGCCAGCGTCCATCGCCTGGCGTTCTATGACGTGGTCACCGGGCTGCCGAATCGACGACTGCTGTTCGATCTTCTTGAAAAAGAGCGGGCCAGCGCGCGCCAGCATGGGTCGCTGCTGGCGATCGGCGTGCTGGATCTGGATCGCTTTAAAAGCGTCAACGACACGATCGGTCATGACGGCGGCGACCAGGTGCTGGTGGAAGCCTCGACGCGGGTGCGCGGCTTGCTGCGCCCGGTCGACGTGCTGGCCCGGTTCGGTGGCGACGAGTTCGCGCTGATGATTCCCGGCCTGGACAGCCGGGAGCAGCTCGACGCGATCAGCCGCTGCATCCTGCAGGCGCTGCGGCTGCCGTTTCACTGCAGCGGCGAGCAGCTGCACTTGTCGGCCAGCATTGGCTGGACGCTGTTTCCGCTCGACCCCGCCGATGCCGAGGGGCTGGTGCGCCACGCTGATCTGGCCATGTATGCGGCCAAACAGCAGGGCAAGGATCGTGGCGCCCTGTACGAGCCGGCCATGGAGCTGGAGCAGCTGCG
>CBAAAD010000316.1:0-4279 GCA_964658785.1 uncultured Methylobacterium sp. | reverse complement strand
AACGCGTGGTGTTGTCGGCGCGATCTTCGATACCGGTAGCCAGCGTCTTCAGCCCGTAGATCTTGCCGGCCGTTTCGCCGGCAATCGCCGCCGCGTCATCCGCGTGACGCGCCATGCGCGCCGCCTCGGCGTTGCTGCCGACCGCGATGCATTCCACGTTGGGCAGGTTGATGCGCAGCCAGGTCTTGCACTGCTGCAGCGACTGCGCGTGGGCGTAGACGCGCTTCACGTCCTCGATCCTGCCGGCCAGTGAATGCAGGCACTGGTGGACGCGCAGCTCCACCTCGCCGCAGATGGTCGCTTCGGAGGTGAGGAACATATCCAGCGTGACCTGGATCATGCCCTGGCCGGAATTCTCCACCGGCACCACGCCAAAGTCGGCGTGGCCGGCCGCCACTTCCTGAAACACTTCCTCGATGCTGCCCAGCGGCAGGCCGTACGCGGCGTGGCCGAAATGCTTGCGCACGGCCTGTTCGCTGAAGGTGCCTTCGGGACCGAGAAAGCCGATCTTCAATGGATCTTCCTGCGCCAGGCAGGACGACATGATTTCGCGAAACAGCCGTACCATTTCGGTATCGGACAGCGGGCCGTCGTTGCGGTCCACGACCATGCGCAGCACGTGCGCCTCGCGCTCGGGTCGGTAATAGTCGATGGCCGAAAGCCCCTCGCCTTTCACCTTCGCCACTTCCTGGGCGCGCTTGGCGCGCTCGGAAATCAGCTGCTGGATCTGCCGGTCGATGCTGTCGATGCGCTCACGCATTTCCGACAGCGGGGTCATTGAATCGCTCATCAATTTAGCCGCCTGGAAGTAAAGAAGTCCAAATTACATCAGGCATCTTGCCCGAAACACCCATCTCTTGACCACTCAGCCGTGTCGACTGGCGAAGTCACGCATAAAGGTCGTCAATGCCTGCACGGCTTCCAGCGGCACGGCGTTGTACAGCGATGCGCGCATGCCGCCCACGGCCTTGTGCCCTTTGAGCGCCAGCAGGCCGGCGTCTTCGGACTGCTTGAGGAAGGCTGCATCCAGCGCGCTGTCGTGCAGGGTAAAAGGCACATTCATGCGCGAGCGTGCCGGCACGGCCACGGGGTTGCGATAAAAGCCGCCGGAGCCGTCGATCGTGCCGTAGAGCAGCTCGGCCTTGATGCGATTTCGCTCGGCCATCACCGGCAGACCGCCCAGCGCGTTGAGCCACTGAAAGGTCAGCCCGGCCAGATACCAGCCCCAGGTATTGGGCGTATTGAGCATGGAATCGTTGGAGGCCTGCTCGGCGAAACGGAAGATTTTCGCCATCGGCCGGCCGGCGCGCTCCAGCAGATCGCGACGGATAATCATCAGCACCAACCCGGACGGGCCGATATTCTTCTGCGCGCCGGCATAAATGAGCCCGAAGCGCGACACGTCCAGCGGCTCGGACAGAATGCTCGACGACATGTCGGCAATAAGCGGTACCGAGCCCACCTCGGGCACGCTGTGAAACTCGACGCCGTGGATCGTCTCGTTCGGCGTGTAGTGAACATAGGAAGCGCCCGGATCGAGCTGCCAGGTATCGCGCGCCGGGATGCTGCGGTACTCGTCCGCTTTGGCGCTGGCCGCGACGTTCACATGGATGTACGGCGCCGCCTCGCTGATCGCCTTGCTGCTCCAGTGGCCGGTATCGATGTAGTCCGCACTGTCACCGGCCGCCGCGAGATTCATCGGAATCTGCGCGAAGAGCTGGGTTGCCCCGCCCTGCAGAAACAGCACGGCATAGCCATCGGGTATGCCCATCAGCGTGCGCAGATCAGCTTCGGTCTGCGCCGCCATCTCGACAAAGCGCTTGCCGCGATGGGACTGCTCCATGACCGAGGCGCCGCTGCCGTTCCACTCCAGCATCTCGCGCTGGGCGCGCTCGAGCACTTCTTGCGGCATGGCCGCCGGACCGGCGCTGAAATTCCAGATTCTGCTCACGTGCGCTTGCATCCATCGATGAACTGTTCATCCATTATGACGCGGCACAGAACGCGATGGCCAACCGGAACATCGATTGGCGCAGCTGCCGGACAGCCGTTCAAAGATGGATCAACAGGACCAGCGCAATACCCAGTGCAATCAGCGCCGCCGTCGTGATGAGCCACCACACCTCGCCGCTCGGGCCGGCGGCGGCTTCCGGCAACTTTGCAGGCATGGGCTCAGGCATCACGATTTCCGGCTCCGGCTCCATACCGGGCGCATCGACCACGAAACGGTGCATGGCCACGCCGATCTGGTCGTTCGGCTGCAGCGCCAGGGCGCTTACCGTGACGCCGTTGACCCGCAGAGGAAAGCGCTCGGAGGACTGCATCGGCTCCAGCATCAGCCTGCCTTCCTGCCAGTGGATGCGCAGGGAAGCCGACTCACCCTGGGGCAGCTCCAGCGGATAGCGGCCCTGCGCGCCGAGTTCGAGACTGGACTCCAGCGGCAACACGCGGCCCGACAGAGGACCGGAAACCGCACGCAGCGCCACCGTGCACCTGGCCTGTTTGGGCAGTGCGGGTGAAGAGCGCTGCGAAGGATCCTGATCGGCGCGCAGCAGCATGCGGCAATCGCCCACGCTGATGACATCACCCGCACGCAGCATCGCCCGCTCCCTGACAGGCCGCGCGTTGACGTGAATGCGGCTGGCACCAGGCAAGACCTGCAGCACCAGACCCCGACGATCCTGCTGGATGCGCAAGTGCTTTGCAGCGGCCTGCGAAGCCGCCAGCACGAGGTCATTGTCGGGCGCGCTGCCGAGGCTGAGCTGCGCCTGCGTCCAATGAAAATCCTCTCGGGCCACATTGGGAAATTCGATGCGCATGGATCAGCCGAAATAGAGACTACAAAACTTTACCATGCAGCCCGTCACGTCCTGACACGTCGGTATCATTAAGATTCCGCTCTTTAAAATGGTCGCTCATCCAAGGAGCCCGTCATGGCCAAAATCGATATCCGCCGGCCGCACCATCTGCCGATAGCTGACGCCCGCGCCGTGGTCGACAAGGTCGCCCTGAAGATGCGCGAAAAATTTGCCACCGAAAGCCAGTGGCAGGGCGACACGCTGAAATTCTCCCGCTCCGGCGTGAACGGCACCATCGCCGTGGCGGCCGATGCGGTGGTGGTCCACGCGGAGCTGGGCCTCATGCTGTCGCCCATGAAGGGCATGATCGAGCAGGAAATCCGCAACAAGCTGGATGAATACTTCGCCTGATGTCGGACTACGGTCGCGGCGGCCCCGAGTTCATTGCCGATGATTGTTTAACCAAACGCTTATCCATGGCATAATCGGCGGCTTAGCAGCCATGGCGGCTGTGCGTGACTACCGGAACACATGGCCAAAGACGACGTCATCGAAATGGAAGGCACGGTCCAGGAGACCCTGCCCAACACCATGTTTCGCGTGCAGCTGGAGAACGGGCACGTGATCATCGCCCACATCTCCGGTCGTATGCGCAAGCACTACATCCGCATTCTCACGGGCGACAAGGTCAAGATTGAAATGACCCCGTACGACCTGAGCAAGGGCCGTATTACGTACCGTATGAAGTAATGATCTGAGGTTGCTCCAGCCGACGCATCTGGCTGGGTTGCCCAAGAAAAAGCCGCGCGTTGCGCGGCTTTTTGCGTTGTCGATCAAGAGGGCAGCAAGGCTGAGGATCGATACGCGATCCCCAGCCTGTTGGATCAGCCAGCGGACTCGGTAACTGCCGGCTCGACCGTCTCGCAATCTACCTGCAGCTCGCCATCACGCACGCTGAGTCGAACCAGACCGCCTTCGGCCAGCTTGCCGAACAGCAGCTCGTCGGCCAGTGCACGCTTCACCTTCTCCTGAATCACGCGTGCCATCGGACGGGCGCCCATCTGCGGATCGAAACCGTGATCCGCCAGCCAGCGGCGGGCATCGGCATCGACATCCAGGCTGACGTGCTTCTCGGTCAGCTGGCTTTCCAGCTCGATCAGGAACTTGTCGACCACGCGCAGGATGTGCTCGAAGTCCAGCGCGCCGAACTGGATGATGGCATCGAGACGGTTGCGGAACTCCGGCGTGAAGGTGCGGCGAATGACTTCCATCGCATCCGAATCGTGCTTCTGCTCGACAAAACCCATGCTGCGGCGTGAGGCCAGCGCGGCACCGGCGTTGGTAGTCATCACCACCACGATGTTCTTGAAGTTGGCTTCGCGACCGTTGGTGTCGGTGAGCACACCGCGATCCATGACCTGCAGCAGGATGTTGAACACATCCGGGTGCGCCTTCTCGATTTCGTCCAGCAGCAGCACCGC
>CBAAAD010000315.1:0-4286 GCA_964658785.1 uncultured Methylobacterium sp. | reverse complement strand
CTTGTTGTTGAGCGCCTTGATCAGATACTTGGCTGCGGCGCGGCCGCCGACGACATTGTCGGAGGCAATGTGCGTGGCCACCTGTGCGCCATCGACCGAGCGATCCAGGGTGATCACCGGAATGTGCGCGTCATTGGCCTCTTTCACGGCGCCGGCAAGCGCCGACGAGTCGGTGGGGTTGAGCAGGATCACCGACACTTTTTTCTGGATCAGATCCTCGACGCTGGAAATCTGCTTGGCCGGATCATCCTGCGCGTCGACGACGGTCAGCGTGTAACCATCGGCAGCGGCCTCTTTCTGGGCGCCGTTTTTCAGCGCCACGAAAAACGGGTTGTTCTGCGTCGACAGCGCCAGGCCGATGGTTTTGTTGCCGGCCGCCGGCGCCGCGCTGGTGGACGCCGCTGCTGGCGTCGACGCGGCGTCGGTCGGGCCCTGGTTGCTGCAGGCGGCAGCGAGCAGGGTGAGAGTGGATACGGCGAGTAGTCCTAACTTATTCATGCGATGTACTCCTGTGGATGGTCAAAAAAGAGGTGGAAATGCAGTGGCGGCGACGAAGCGCAGCCGTTGATGAAAACCAATCGTCGATATGGACAAGGGCCCCATCGATCACTTGCGGCAGGGTTACTTGCGGCGATCCAGCAGCACGGCGATGAGAATCACCGCGCCCTTCACCACCTGCTGGTAAAACGACGAGACGCCGAGCAGGTTGAGGCCGTTGTTCAAAAATCCGATCAGCAATGCGCCTATCAGGGTCCCGAACAGCCAGCCGCGTCCACCGGCCAGGCTGGTGCCACCGAGCACGACGGCGGCGATGGCGTCGAGCTCGTAGCCGCTGCCGGCGGTGGCCTGAGCGGAATACAGGCGCGACGTGAGCACGATACCGGCGAGTGCCGAGAGCAGGCCGGACAATCCGTAAACGCCCAGCTTCATCGCGTTGATGCGAACGCCCGACAGCCGCGCGGCTTCTTCATTGCCGCCCAGCGCAAACACGTGGCGACCGAACACCGTGCCACGCAGCAGAAACGCGCAGATCAGGAACACGACGAACATCCACACGACCGGATTGGGAATCAGGTGCGCGATGTAGCCGTCGCCGAGCAGGGCGAAGCTGCCGTTGTTGACGCCGATCGGCTGGCCCTGCGTATACGACAGCGTGAGCCCGCGCAGCAGCGTCATGGTGCCGAGCGTGGCGATGAACGGGGCTACGCGGCCCCATGACACCAGCACGCCATTGATCACACCCAGCAGCAGACCAAGCACCAGGCCGGCGCCAATGGCCAGACCCATGCCGTGACCGGCTGCCATCACGCCCGCCGTAATGGCGCCGGTGAAAGCCAGGATCGCCCCTACCGACAGATCGATGCCGCCGGCGAGTATCACGAAGGTCATGCCAAAGGCGATCAGCGCGTTGATCGACACCTGGCGCAATACGGTCAGCAGGTTGCCGGCATTGAGAAAGTCGGGGCTCAGCACGCTCAGGGCGATGATCAGCAGCAGCAGCCCGATCACCGAACCCAGCCGCTGCAGCAGCGCGGCGCCGTTGCCAAAAGAAAATCTGCTCGTCATTGCATTCGTACTCGTCATGGTCAGTGGCCGCCGGTGGCGGCAAGCATTACGGTTTCCTGGGTCGCCGTGGCGGCGTCCAGCAGGGCGTTGGCGCGACCTTCGTGCATCACCAGAATGCGGTCGCTCATCGCCAGCACTTCGGGCAACTCGGAGGAGATCATCAGTATCGCCACGCCGCTGGCTACCAGCTGGTTGATGATCTGATAGATCTCGGCCTTGCCGCCCACGTCCACCCCGCGGGTGGGCTCATCGAGAATCAGCACGCGCGGCTTCAGCGCCAGCCATTTGGCCAGCACCACTTTCTGCTGGTTGCCGCCCGATAGCGCGCGCGCTGGCAGCTCCATGTCACGCGTGCGGATTTTCAGCTGCTCGATCAGGCCTTTGGTCTGGCGCTTTTCCCCGGCGCGATCGATCACGCCCGCGTGCGCGGGCACGCGCGGCAGGCTGATGTTTTCGCGCAGGCTCAGGTCCAGCACCAGACCCTGCGCCTTGCGGTCCTCGGTCACAAAGCCCAAGCCGGCCCTGATCGCCTGCACCGGCGTACGCGTCTGGATAGGCTGATCGTCGAGCAGCACGCGGCCTTCGCTGGCCTTGTCCAGCCCGAACAGTAGACGCGCCAGCTCGGTGCGGCCCGCGCCCATCAGTCCGGCCACACCCAGTACCTCACCGGCACGCAGTTCGAAGCTGATGTCGTGCACGTGCTTGTCGCCGAGATGCTCAACCTTGAGCAGAACCTTTCCGGGGGTGACGTCGCGGGTCGGGAAGCGCGCCTCCAGGCTGCGTCCCACCATCATCTGCACCACCTCGTCCAGGCTGAGGCCGGGAATCGGACGCGTGCCGACAAAATGACCGTCGCGCAAAACCGAAATGCGATCGCACAGCGCAAAAATTTCTTCCATGCGATGGGATACGTAGACGATGCCCGTACCTTTATGGCGCAGCTCGCGGATGAGCGCGAAGAGCGTGTCCGTCTCGCGCTCGCTCAGCGCCGCGGTAGGCTCGTCCATGATCAGAACACGGGCATTCTGGCCGAGCGCCTTGGCGATCTCGACCATCTGCTGTTGACCGACGGACAGCCGCGCCACCGGCACGTCCGGGTCGATCGACTGCATGCCGACCTGCGCCAGCCATTCGAGCGCGCGTTTGCGCATGGCGCGCCGGTGCAATACGCCGAGCGTGCTCAATTCACGGCCGAGAAAAAGATTCTCCGTCACGCTCAGGTGGGGAATCAGGTTGAGTTCCTGATGAATGATGGCGATACCGTACTTTTCGGCTTCGGTCGTGGAATGAATCGACACCGTTTGGCCGTCCACCTGGATATCGCCGGCGTCGGCCTTGTGCACGCCGGTCAGCACTTTCATCAAGGTGGATTTGCCGGCGCCGTTTTCACCCATCAGCGCATGCACTTCGCCCGGCAGCAGCTCGAAGTCGACGCCTTCCAGCACCTTTACCGGCCCAAACGCCTTCTGGATACCGTGCATGCTGACCAGCGGTTGGCTGACCGCCGGAGCCTGCGATGCAGCCTGCAGCGGCGCGCTCAAAACGTCACTCCCGCGTGCAGAATCACATTGGTGTAGGGCGAGGTTTCACCGGTGCGCACAACGGCGATCGCGCCGGCGCAAAGCCGTTTGAAATCCGCGTGGCTGAGTTCTTCCACTGGCATGCCGCCGTGCTTGAGTCGATCGGCCAGCGCCACCAGCGCCGGACTCTTTTGATGGATTTCTTCGGCAAAGGTGACCGATTCCACCGCGAGCTCATGGCATACCGCGTCGAACACCTGCGCAAAGGAGGGCAGGCCAGGCAGCAGCGCAAGGTCGATGCATGGCACCCCGCGCGGCACGGGCAGGCCGACGTCGGCGATCACCAGCATATCGGTGTGGCCCATCGCGGCAATGACGCGGTTGAGCTCGGCGTGCAAGAGTCCGGAGCGCCTCATGACTGCTGCTCCAGCAGCGCTTCGACCTCGGACAGACGCGGCATGCCGCCCTGAGCGCCGAGACGTGACACGGAAAGCGCCGCGGCTGCGCAGGCCTTTTTAACCGCCGTCGGAAGACCTTCGTGCAGAAACACAGCGAGCGCGGCATTAAAGGTGTCGCCCGCACCCGTGGTATCGACCACGTCGACGGGAAAACCGATCTGGTGCACGGGGCTGCCCTCTTCCCGGTACCAGGCGCCTTCATCGCCGCGCGTCAGCACAACAGGGCAGGGCGCGCGTTGCATCAACGCGTGGAAATCCTCGTTCGCGCTGGCATCGAGCAAAATGGCGAGCTCGTGCTGGTTGGGCGTGACGTAACGCACGAGCTTCAGCCAGTCGGTCGGCAACGGCTGCGCTGGCGCAGGATTGAGAATGACCGGCACGCCCAGCCCATGCGCCAGGCGCACCGTGGCTTCGACCGTTGCCAGCGGAATCTCCATCTGCACCAGCACGACGTCGGCCCGTTCGATCAGATCTTGGGCGGATTCCACCTGCTCCGGCGTGACCTGCGCATTGGCGGCGGGCACGACGAGGATGTGATTGTCGCCCTGCGCCACGGTGATGGATGCGGTGCCGCTGGCACCGTCATCGAGTATGCGCACGCGCTCAACATCCACGCCTTCGTCGGCCAGCCCCTGACGCAGCTGTTTGCCGAAGGCGTCGTTGCCCACCGTGCCGATCAGCGACACGGCGGCGCCCAGTCGTGCGGCAGCGACGGCTTGATTGGCGCCTTTGCCGCCGGGAA
>CBAAAD010000314.1:0-4288 GCA_964658785.1 uncultured Methylobacterium sp. | reverse complement strand
CGGTGGATACGCAGTTCATCCCGTCCCACGGCGGCAAGCGGCCGCAGTAACGGCGCTGGCCGTCATCGCCCGGCGGATAGCCGCCGGACGATGACGGTGGTCGGATCAATTGGACAACGTATAGGCGATCACGTAGTCGCCGATCCTGGTGCCGAACGAGCCGTGGCCACCCGCGGCCGTAACCACATACTGCTGGCCGTCGATGGCGTAGGTCATCGGCGTGGATTGACCACCGGCCGGCAGGCGATCCTGCCAGAGCTGTTCGCCGGTCGTGACGTCGTAGGCGCGGATGTAATAGTCCAGCGTCGAGGTGAGGAAGGTGACGCCACCGGCGGTGGTCATCGGGCCGCCCAGGGTCGGCACGCCGAGCTTGAACGGTAGCGGGATCGGCGAGCTGTCGCGGATCGTTCCGTTCTTGTGCATCCAGACGATTTTCTTGGTCGTCAGATCGATGCCGGCCATGTAGCCCCACGGCGGGCGCATGCACGGAATGCCGACCGGCGAAAGCAGCGCGTGCAGGTCGACGCCATACGGCGTGCCGTACATCGGCTGCACGCCGTTTTCGCTGCCGGAAGGATGCGCGTCGTTCGGCGCGGCCGGGTTGTTCGGCCCGCGCGGAATCAGCGTCGACACGAACGGGATCGCCATGGGATTGGCGATGGCGATATTGCGGGTCGGGTCCACCGCAATGCCGCCCCACTCAAACATACCCAGGTTGCCGGGGAACACCAGCGTGCCCTGCAGGGACGGCGGGGTGAACGTACCTTCGTAACGCAGCCGATGGAAGGCGATGCGGCAAGCCAGCTGGTCGAAGATCGTGGCGCCCCACATGTCGGCGCCGGTGAGCTTGGCTTCGGGGCGGAAAGTGAGTTCGGAGAACGGCTGCGTGGGCGACGTGCGATCGCCGGGCGCCGCCCCCTGCGGTACCGGACGCTCCGGTGCCGGCACGATCGGCACGCCGGTGCGCCGATCGAGCACGAACAGGTTGCCGGTCTTGGCCGGCTGCAGAATCGCCGGCACCACGCCGTTGGCCGTCGGCAGATCGGCCAGCGTCGGCTGCGAGGGCAGGTCCATGTCCCACAGGTCGTGGTGCACGGTCTGGTACGACCACACGCGCTTGCCGGTGTTGATGTCGAGCGCGACCAGGGCGCTGGAATAGCGCTCGGCCAGCGGCGTGCGGTTGCCGGCCCAGATGTCCGGCGTCTGCACGCCCATCGGCATATAGACCAGACCGAGCTTGGGATCGTACGACGCGGTGATCCAGGAGTTGGGCGAGTTGTTGGTATAGGTGTGCGTGGCCGAGGGCAGGGCGTTTTCGTCCTGCGCGCCCGAATCCCAGGCCCAGACCAGCTTGCCGGTGTGGATATCGAAACCGCGAATGACGCCGGACGGCTCGCGCGTGGAGTAGTTGTCGATCACGGCACCGGCGATGACCAGAATCTTGTCGCTGACGATCGGCGGCGAGGTGGGCTCGTAGAAGCCCGGCGTGTGCTCGCCCATGCCGACCTGCAGGTTGAGCGTGCCGTGCTCGCCGAAGCTCTCGCACGGTTTGCCGCTGTCGGCATCGAGCGCGATCATGCGGCCGTCGTTGACCGGCAGAAAGATCGTGCGCGGGCAGTCGGTCGGCGCGGGTTTGCCGTCGGCATTGAGCGCGCCGGCGATGGTTTCGTGATACGACACGCCGCGGCAGGTCAGGTGCTGAAAGGTCGGGTTGTCCTGCATCTTGGGGTCGTACGACCAGCGCAGCGTGCCGGTCCTGGCGTCGAGCGCGAAAAGTCGCTGATGCTGGGAGCACAGGTACAGCGTGTCGTTGACCTTGATCGGCGTGACCTCGAAGGTGGTCTCTATCGGATCGTTCTTGCCCGGCAGGTCGCCGGTGCGGAAGGTCCAGGCGACCTTCAGGTTTTTGACGTTGGCGGGAGTGATCTGCTTCAGCGGCGAATAACGCTGGCCGAACTGGGTCCGGCCATAGTCGCGCCAGTCCGCGTCCGGCTGCTTGTCGTCATTGGGCGGCAGCGATGCGGCGGCGGAAACGGCGGCGGGCAGGCTGCCGTTGATGTCGTGATAGTCCAAGCTCAGGCCGATGCCGAGCACGACCACGCTCAGCAGAGAGGCGGCCCACAAGGGCAAAGTCGACGCGCGCGAAGGCTGGCGATTGCCGTGGTTCAGACCGCGCGTGACCCAGGGCGTCAGCAGCCACAGTCCCAGCGGAAAGATCACGTCCAGGCGCGCGGCCAGCGGCCACCAGTCGAAGCGGATATCGCTGATCGACCACAGCATGGAGCCGACCACGACGAGGGCATACAGCCAGAGCGCCGCGCCGCGCGATCAACAAGGCACCGGTAAGCGCGATGCCGAGGCCGGCGATGGCATAGAACAGCGAGCCGCCCAGCGCGATGAGCCAGGCACCGCCGCCGGTCAGCGCCAGACCGATCAGGACGAAGAGGATGCCGGTGACGACGGGCGTTTTGCTGGGTCGAAGAGGAGATGACATGACAGCCTCGGTTTCTGCGTTCGCTGAAGACGGGTGAGGAATCGTTCGGGTGAAGAATCGCTCACCCGCCAATCTTTCTTGACGCACCGCCAGCACATTTCGGCCGGAAGGGCCGACGGCTGCGCGGCCTCCGACATGCTTGCCGGGAGACTTGATGCCTTCGTGCGGCGCAGTCCGTGCGCCATCGCTTTTGTCAGAAAAATGAGGGCAGGCGCCTGGCCACTCAGTGACGAGGTATCGCTGTGCTCAACTCAAAGATCGAGCTTGCCCAACTCCGCATACGCGTTGTTCAACCACACCTTGACCCGCTGGCGTTCCAGCAGACCCAGGCCGGTGCTGGCGCGATCGGGATGGTTGAGCGCGGCCCAGAAGCTGGCGTTCTGCTGGTCGATTTTCAGCATGGCGGTGTCGGGCAGGCGGCGCAGCGAGATGACCTTGGCACCCAGCGCTTCGGCGCGCTGGCGCTGGCCGGAGGCCTCCAGAATGTCGAAACGATCGCCGCGCAGCTCGTTCAGCACGATGACGAGGTTGAGCTTGCCACCGAACTGGTCCACCCACTGGCTCAGCAGATCGACCGAGTCGCGACCGCTGTCCATCACGTGCCACCAGGTCAACGTGAGGCCAGTCTCTGCCGCCAGCCCCAGCACGTCGGAATCGGTGAGCCAGCGCGCCAGTGACTGATGCGTTTGCGCCGCCAGGTCGACCAGCACGTGCGGCTGCGGATTTTCCAGCGCGCATTCGATGACCGGATCGAGGCTGTCATGCCGGTCGAGCACGGCCGGCTGCGCGAAGTCGGCATAGAAGCGCAACAGGGCACCGTGCGAGCGGTCGGTGTCGAAGCCGCGGAACGGCATGCCGTGATCGATAAAATATTGGGCCAGCACGCGGCATACCACCGACTTGCCGACGCCGCCTTTTTCACCACCGATAAAGTGGATGTGGCTCATATCCGGGTTTTCCTGATTGCTTGAACGGGTAAATGGGAGCGGAAGGTTCGAGCGTAGAAAATACCGGGTGAAGATGTCGATCAGGCCGTTCGATAGAGACCCCGGCCACTGAAGGGATTACTTGCCGCACCGCTGGCCGCTCAGCACTTCACCGTGCCGCCGGCAATCGGCACGCAGGGATGAAACACCGGCGGCGGTGGCGCAGTTGGCGGGCCACCGTGCCCGGGGCCGTGGCCGCCGCCGTAAGGCGGACCACCGCCCCAATAGCCGGGGCCAGCGTTGTAGTAAGGGCCGGCATCGTTGTAAACCGGCTGCGCCAGCTGGCCCTGATCCAGCTGGCCCTGGTATTGGGCGTTTTGCTGGCGCAGCGCATCGTTTTCTGCCTCGAGCCGGCCGCGCGCCGTGGCGGCGTCGATCTGGGCCTGCTGACGATCGGCTTCCTGCTGCTGCTTGTCAGCGGCGGCATCCTCCGCCTGCTGCTGCGCCTTGGCCGCCATCCGCTGCTTGCGGGCTTCGACGCGCTGTTTGTAGAGCGAGGCGATATTGTGCGAATCCGCGTAACGCTTGGCCACGTCGTCCTGGCCAAGATCCAGATACTGGTCGATGATTTCGCTGTCGTCGGCCTGATGCAACAGCTCGCCCTTGCCGCCGGTGCAAGGGCGGTCGGTGTACACCACCTGCCCGGCTTTTGTGCACTTGTAGATGTCTTGTGCGCTGGCCGCCCCGGATATCGCCAGCAGAATCAGGGCGAGGCGGAAAAGGCGTTTGGCTGCAGACGGGGTATTCATGGTGGGAGCTATTTTGCACCTATCTGGCGTAAGAAGAGCGTAGAGCCAAAAAAAACGCG
>CBAAAD010000313.1:0-4289 GCA_964658785.1 uncultured Methylobacterium sp. | reverse complement strand
CCATGCCGGTGGATGGCGACAACGCCGCGGCAGCGATTCAGCGCGGTGCGGCGCTGATCCATGACGCCAACGTGTCCGGCGGTTCGCTGGTGCTGATCACCGATCAGGCCGACGCGTCGGCGGATGCTGCCGCTCGTGTCGCCCACGCCGCGGGCGTGCGCGTATCGGTGCTCGGAGTGGGCACCTTGCAGGGTGGCCCGATACCGCAGGCCAACGGCGGATTTTTGCGCGACGAGCAGAACCAGATGGTGCTGGCCCGCCGCGACGATACGGCCCTCGCCGCGCTGGCTGCGGCCGGCGGTGGACGCTACGCGCCAATGACCACCGATGCGGCCGACATCGATACGTTGAAAAGCGAGTTGCATGCCGGGCCGTCGGCCGCGGTGCCCGGTCAACTCGGTGATCAATGGCAGGATCGGGGGCCATGGCTGCTGCTGCCGCTGCTGCTGGTGGTTGCGCTAGGGTTTCGCCGCGGCTGGCTTCTGCTGCTGCCGCTGATCCTGCTGCCGCTGCTGCCCGGTCGCGCCGATGCGACTGACTGGCGGGACCTGTGGCAGCGCCCGGATCAGCAAGCGGCGCAGACGCTGCGCCAGGGCGGCTCGGCCAAACAGGCGCAGCGGCTCGCGCGCGATCCGGCGTGGCGCGGCGCGGCGGATTACCGCGCCGCCGATTACGCGGCTGCCGCAAAAACATTGCAAACGCTGCCCGGCAGCAACGCGGCGTACAACCGCGGTAATGCGCTGGCGAAGCAGGGTCAATACGACGAGGCCGTCGACGCATACAAGCAGGCGCTGAAAGCGGATCCCGCCAATGCCGATGCGGCGGCTAATCTCAAGGCAGTGCAGGACTGGCTGAAGCAGCAAAAGCCTCAGGATCAAAAGTCGCAGGATAAAAAGCAGCAAGACAAGAGCCAGCAAGGTAAGGACCCGAAGAAGCCGGATTCGTCCAACTCGAAAGATCAGCAGGGCAACCAAGGCAAAGATCAGCCAAAGCCCGGCGAGCAGGGCAAGGACGGCAAGTCCGATCCTTCGCAAAAACCCGACGACAAGCCGTCGCCGGATGCAGGCAAACCGTCGGACGCATCGGGACAGAGCGGCAAGAATGGCAGTGACGCGCAAAAGCCGACGTCGCCGGATCCTTCCAAACAGGATCCGACCAAACAAGACTCGCCCGGCAAGGACTCGTCTGCCAAGGATCAGTCGCCTGAACCGCCCAAGCCGCTGACGCCGCAGCAGCAGGCCGAACAAAAGGCCAGCGCCGACAAGGCGCAGCAGGCTTTGCAGAAGCAGATGGATCAGGCGCTGGCCGGTCAGCCAAAAGCACCGCAGCCAAAGCCGCCGGCCGCGCATCAGCTGGGCGAGATGTCGAAAGACGATCCGAACGCCAAGCTGCCGGCCGATCTGCGCCAGGCCATACAGCGCGTGCCGGATGATCCCGGCGCGCTGCTGCGGCGGAAGTTTCAGCTGGAATACGAGCAGCGCCACGGTGGCGCGCCGAACGAGGATGATCAGCCGTGATGCATCGACGACTTATTGCATGGTGTCTGCTTGCCCTGTTGCTGATTCCCGCCTTCGCCAACGCCGCCGACGTGAGGGCGACGCTCGATCGCAGTACGGTGGCGCTAGGCGAAACGGTAACCTTGAACCTGCATATTCAGGGCGATGCGGGCAATATCGCGATGCCCGATCTCAGCGTGCTCGGCAACGATTTCGACATGCTCGGCACGTCGCAAAACAGCAGCGTCAGCGTCGTCAACGGTGCCGCGACGTCGGAGCTGATCCTCGGCGTCGTGCTGCGCCCGCGACATACCGGAACCCTGCAGATTCCATCGCTCGATATTGGCGGCAGCCAGACCGCACCGCTACAGGTTCAGGTGACGGCCGCAAGCTCTGCGAATGCCGCGGCGGCACATGGCGACGTGTTTATGGAGTCGCAGATCGAGCCGAACCAAGCCTACGTCGGGCAGCAGTTGAGCTATGTCGTGCGGCTGTTTTTCGCCACCAGCATCAGCGACGGCTCGCTCGAGGCGCCGCAGCTCAATGGCCTGCAGTTCAACAAGATAGGCGACGACACCAACTATTCGGTCGAGCGCGGCGGTCGGCAGTACCACGTGCTGGAACGGCGCTATGCCGTGGTACCGCAACGTGCCGGCCGCATTGAGGTTCCCGCGCTGAATTTTCAGGGCGTTGCGATGGATCCGTCCGACCCGGACAGCTTCTTCGGCGCACGCAAGCCCGTGACGGCGAGCGCGCCGCCCGTGTCGATCGATGTGAAGCCGACGCCGGCCGACTGGGGCGCCACCGCGTGGCTGCCGGCGCGCCAGCTGACACTGACTCTCGATGGCCTGCCCGATGCGCAAAATCCCGTGCGGGTGGGCCAGCCGCTGAATCTGACGATGAATCTGCAGGCGACCGGCCTGCCGGCGGAGACGCTGCCGGCGCTGAGCCTGCCGCCGCTGGACGGCGCCACCGTGTATCCCGACAAGCCTACGTCGACAAGCCGCAACGACGGGCCTTGGATCGTCGGCCAGCGCCAGCAGGCTTTCGCCATCGTGCCCAATCGCGCCGGCACCCTGACCATTCCGGCGACGACGCTGAAATGGTGGAACGTACTGACCGACCGCATGGAGCTTGCGCAGATTCCCGCACACAGCGTTACCGTCCTGCCAGCTATAGGCGGTTCGGACGTCCAGACGTCCAGACCCGCAGAGGCTTCCACCGCTGCTTCGGTCGTCACACCAGCCCCGGCTGCAGAAGTGGCGACGAATGTTCCCTGGCGCTGGATCGCGCTCGGCAGCATCGCCCTGTGGTTGATCAGTGTGCTGGCATGGCTGTTATCGCGTAGCGGCCGGCGCAAGCCTTCTCCACCGCCCGTGGCGGCAGATCACACCAACGCGTCGGCGCGCGAGCGGCAGCAGGCGTTTCTCGCCGCCGCCCGCGGCAGCGATACAACGGTGCAGGTCCGCAGCCTGCTGGCCTGGGGAAGGGCGGAACGTCCGGCGATCCAGCATCTGGGTGATTTGAGCGGGCTGCTCGGCGACGAGGCGCAGCGCGCAGCGATAGCAAACTTGCAGCAGCGGCATTACGCCGGCACGTCATCAGCGGAGGGCGATGCAAGGCTCGCAGAGGTATTCAAACGAGGCTTTGTCTGGCGCGTCGATGGTGGCGGCAATGAGGCCAGCGATCTACCGCCGCTGTATCCGTTCAAGCTGCACTGAGCGCGCGCTGGAATATGGCCTGCATCGTGTCGCTGTAACAGCACAGGATCACGTCGATGGACGCGTCGTCAGCCAGTTCCTCGCGCAAGGCGACGACAGCGATCGGCGCGGCGAGTTCGGCGGGATAACCGTATACGCCGCAGCTGATCGCGGGAAACGCCATGCTGCGCAAGCCGTACTCGCGCAGCTTCTGCAACGAGTGGCGATAGCACTGACTCAAAAGAAGCGCTTCGTCGTTGTCGCCGCCGCGCCAGATCGGGCCGACCGTATGAATCACATAGCGCGCTGGCAGTTCGAAGCCGGGTGTGATGCGCGCCTCGCCGGTCGGGCAGCGCACGCCGGGTCGGGTTTGCGGCAGCGCGCGGCAGGCCTGCAGCAGGGCCGGTCCGGCGGCGCGATGAATGGCGCCGTCGACGCCCCCGCCGCCTAGCAAAGCCGGGGCGGCCGCGTTGACAATGGCGTCTACGCGCAACTGGGTGATGTCGGCGGTGATCGTGGCGATCGGCATGGCTTCAGGTAGGGTGGCGTCTTATGCTTCGATCACCGCCGGAGTGGCAACAGCTTATGAAGATTGAAGATATCTCCTTTGGCTACCTGCTGAGCGATGTGACCTTGCTCATTCGCAAGCACTTCGATCGGCGTGCGTCGAAGTTCGGGCTTACCCGTGCGCAGTGGCGCGCGGTAAAAGTGCTGAACCTGCGCGAAGGCCTGCGGCAAACCGAACTGGCCGACTTTCTGGAAATGGAGCCGATCGCCGTTGGCCGCGTCATTGATCGTCTGCAAGCCGCCGGCTTCGTCGAACGCCGGCCCGATCCATCGGACCGCCGCGCGTGGCGACTGCACATCACCGAGCAGGCGCGCAGCGTGGTCGACGATATGGAGGTGATCGGCCGTGGCCTGCGCAAGGACGCCACCGTCAACATCACCATCGACGAGCTGGAAAGCGCGCTGGCCGTGATAACCCGCATCAAGGAAAACCTGCTGGCGCTGGAACACGATGAGGTCGCTGCAGCGATCGAGTCCTGATGACGTCGGCAGCGCGCTCGCCCGAGCAGGATTTCTTGAAAAAAAC
>CBAAAD010000312.1:0-4327 GCA_964658785.1 uncultured Methylobacterium sp. | reverse complement strand
CTGGGCGTCGACTTCGCCGTGACCGACGTCGATGTGCCGGAACAGCGTGCGCCGGGTGAATTACCCCAGGATTACGTCAGTCGGGTAGCGCGTGACAAGGCCCGTGCGGGGTTGGAAAGCCTCGGCCGCGCGCCGGACGTGCGGGTGCTCGGTGCGGACACCGAAGTCGTGCTCGACGACGCGGTTTTCGGCAAGCCGCGCGATGCCGAGGATGCGGCCGCGATGCTGCGTCGTCTTTCAGGCCAAACCCACGAGGTGATTTCCGTGGTCTGGCTGGTCGACGGCCGCGGCGAGCGGTCGGAAACCAGCGTTTCGCGGGTGCGCTTCGCGGCGCTGGATGAAGCGACGATTACGGCCTACATCGCCACCGGCGAGCCGTTCGGCAAGGCCGGCGCGTATGCCATCCAGGGCCGCGGTGCGACCCTGATCGAGCATCTGGAAGGCAGCTATTCCGGCGTGATGGGCCTGCCGGTTTTTGAAACCGCGCGGTTGCTGCAACGCCTGGAATCGGCGCCCTAGCTGAGGAGTTCGCATTGTCTGATTAGGCCGAGCCTGCCGCCACAAACCAGGCAGCCACTGCCAGCAGATTGTTGACGCCATGCGCGAGCACGGCCGGCCACAGCGATCCGGAACGCATGCGCAACCACGCCAGCGCCAGCGCCAGCAGCACAAGGTCGGGCAGCGCATACCACTGCCACTGCATGCTGGGTAAGTGGACCAGCGCAAACAGCAGCGCGCTGATGGCCAGGCTCCAGCCGATGCCCCAGCGCCGCAGCAGCGCCGACAGCAGCACGCCGCGAAACAGCAGCTCTTCAACCAGCGGGCCAAGGCTCGTCACCACCACGACCAGCGCCACGCGCAGCGCCGGCGGCGTGTGCGCGCCCAGATCCTGGATGTTCTGCGTTACCGTCTTGCCGTGCGCCAGAACTGCGGTCAGCAGGCCGCCCAGCAGCGGTGCGGCCAGGCCGATAGCGATGGCCAGCATGAGGAACCGTGGATTCGCTGGCATCACCATGCCGAGACCCGGCGGCTGAGCCATGGACCACAGCGCAGGCCACCTCCGGTGAACCAGCGGAACAATCACTGCCGCGGCCAGGCCCAGCGTCAGCATCACCAGCATCGCCGGCATGCCGGGCTGGCCGAGCATCGTCTGGATTTCCGCGCCAAGGGGGCGAATTCCCCGTTCAATCCGCACGTATCCGCTCGCCAGCCCCATGAGCAGCGCGATCAGGCCGCTGGCGACGGCCTGCAGCAGAAAATACAGCGCGATCAGGCCCGCCGCGGCCCAAAGGCCGGGTGGCTCAATGAGCATGGGCTGTCTGTCGAGCGGTGGAGGCGAATGCATAGGCTCGACGGGAAAGGGTGTCATCGACAAGCGGTGTCGAATACCGGCGACCGTCGCTCAGCCAATCATCATCGCGCGCACGACGCCGATACCTGCCATCACCACCAGCGCGGCCCAGCCCAGCATGCTCACGATAAAGCCGCCGCCCCGATTGGCCGGGTCCTTCAGATAGGCCAGCCCGTACCACGCGCGACCGATCAGCCACACGATGCCTGCCGTGCCGGCCCACAGCCCGCCGAACCCGTGCGTTGCCGCCAGCCACAGCACCGGCAGAAACATCACCGTGTTCTCGATGGTGTTCATCTGCACCCGGTAGGCGCGCTCGAATCCAGGGTGCCCGCTGATCGCCGGCGCCTTGATGTCGTACTTGCCGCGCGCCTTGCCGGTGACAAACATGGTGCCGAACAGCAGCAGAACGGTAAGCAGGGTTACCAGCGCGGGCAGCTCGATCATGGTCTTCACTCGTGGGTTAAACGCGAACTGTAACCGCAGCGCCCGCGTGGCGCTAATGGGCGCAAGAAGTTATTGTCAGCGGCCTGAGCAGGGTTGCGATATCAGTCATTGGGGGACGTATGGATTGGCAGAAAGGCGAGAGCAGCAACAACGTCGAAGTCGAAAGTGGCGGCGGTGGCGGTCCACGATTTGGCGGCGGCCGCATGGGCATCGGCGGCATCGTGGTGCTGGCGATCCTGGGCTGGATCTTCTTCAAGAACCCGTTGGCGCTGCTGGATCAGGGCGGTGGCCAGAACCCCGCCCCAACGCAGACCTCGCAGCCGGCGCAGGTCGATCCGCAGCAGAAGGATTTCGTCAGCCGCATCCTGGGTTCGACGGAAAAAACCTGGGGCGATATTTTCGCCGCCAACGGCAAAACCTACGTCGATCCCAAACTCGAACTGTTCAGCGGCGGCGTCAACACGGCCTGCGGCGCAGCCTCGACCGCGGTGGGTCCGTTCTACTGCCCCGGCGACCAGAGGGTGTATCTGGATCTCGCCTTTTTTCAGGAGTTGCAGAACCGCTTTCATGCGTCCGGTGATTTCGCCCGCGCCTACGTCATCGCGCACGAAGTCGGCCATCACGTGCAGAAGCTCACGGGCGTATTCGATCAGGTGGATGCCGCGCGTCGTCGCGGTGCACCGATGGATGGCGCCGATGGCCTCTCCGTGCGGCTGGAGCTGCAGGCCGACTGCTATGCCGGCGTGTGGGCGAATCGCACCCAGGCCCGCCTGCAGTGGTTGCAGCCCGGTGACGTGGAGTCCGCGCTCAACGCGGCCAGCCAGATTGGTGACGACACCTTGCAGCAGCAGGCCCAGGGTCGCGTCGTGCCCGATTCATTTACCCACGGCACGTCGGCGCAGCGGGTCAAATGGTTCAAGGCCGGGCTGGACGGCGGCGACATGACTCAGTGCAATACGTTTGCCGGTGAGCCTTGAGGGTATGGCGATGACCGGTGTGAGGTCAGTCATTTGTTGTGTGCCGGCGCGAGCGCCGGGCATGTCGCCGGGTTTGCCTTGATCCCTCCGATGGACCACCCGTGCTTGCGTTGCGGCGCCTGTTGCGCGTTTTTCCGCGTGGCGTTTCACTGGTCCGAAGCCGAGGGCGTGACGGGCGGCAGCGTGCCGCTGGCGTTGACTGAAAAGCTTGATCTTCATCGGCTGGCGATGCGCAACGATCACGCCGCCAAACCGCGCTGCATCGCCCTGGTCGGAGTTGTGGGCAGCGCGGCGCATTGCAGCATCTACCAACAGCGCCCCTCAGTGTGCCGAGAGGTCGTGCCATCGTGGGAGTTCGGCGCCGTGAGTTCACAGTGCGACCGGGCACGGCTTGGCTACGGGCTGGCGCCGCTGACCCGAGATGACTGGCCCGCAGCCCATGCGTCAGCGACAGCCGCCGACTGATGCCATGCCCTCCCGTGGCGCCGCTCGACGTCAGTTGAAGCGATAAATATCCATCGCGAGAAACCCCAGATCGATGCCGGCATCGATCCGCTGAGCATGGGCGTTCGCACCGGCCGCGCCAAGCGCCACGAACAGCGGCAGCAGATGTTCGTCGGTCGGGTGGGCGCGCTCGGCGCCGGGCGCCTGGCGACGATAGTCGAGCAGCGCGTCGACATCGCCGGCGGCCAGCCGCTGTTCGATCCACTCGATGAAGGGCCGCACGTAGGGCGCCAGCCGCTGCTCGCTGTAGCCCGCGCCAAAGTCATGCAGGTTGTGCGTGATGCTGCCCGATCCGATCACCTGTACGCCCTCGTCCCGCAGCGACGCGAGAGCGCGGCCAACGGCGTATTGATGGGCCGGTCCGAGCTGGGGCTGAATGGTGATCGGCACCACCGGAATATCGGCGTCCGGATAAAGCAGGCGAAGCGGCACCCAGGCGCCGTGATCGAGTCCTCGCGAGGGATCAACCGTGGCGGATAGATCTGCCCGCGCCAGCAGTTCAGCCACCTTTACGGCCAAATCGGGTGCGCCCGGTGTGGGATACCGCAGCGCATAAAGCTCGGCCGGGAAGCCGCGAAAATCGTGGATGGTTTCCGGCATGGCTGCGCCGCCGACCTGCGGCCTGCGCGACAGCCAGTGGGCGCTGGCCATGACGATGGCGCGCGGCTTCGGCAGCAGTGCGGCCAGCTCGGCCAGCCGCTGTCCGGTGAGGCCTGGCTGCAGCGCAGTCATCGGCGAGCCGTGCGAGATGTACAGACTGGGCAAGGAGGTCATGACGGCAGCGTATTGAGGGGATACACCAAAGATAGGGGCAATGCCGGCATTTGCATCGGCCGTGATACGCGCTGAGTAGAAACGATCCGTCGCGCGATCGGAACAATACGAGGGCGCAGGGTTGACGAAATAAAAAAAGCCGCAGCGTGTGCTGCGGCTTTCTTTCTGGCTCTAGAAGGTTACGGCTTGCGATGCGGTGGCTTGCCGCCGCCCGGCTTGAAGCCGCCGGGCTTCGGGCCACCGGGCTTGAAACCGGGCTTGCCCGAACCCCCCG
>CBAAAD010000311.1:0-4340 GCA_964658785.1 uncultured Methylobacterium sp. | reverse complement strand
CTGGCTGGAATCCCGTCGTCGCGGCGGCGAGTTTGTGCTGCGCATCGAGGATACCGATCGCGAGCGCTCAACCGACGCGGCCGTGCAGGCCATTCTCGATGCGATGCAGTGGCTGGGCCTGAATCACGACGAGGGCCCGTTCTACCAGACTCAGCGGTTGGAGAGATACCGGCAGGTCGCTGACGACCTCGTGAAGGCGGGCAAGGCCTACTACGCCTACGAGAGCAAGGACGAGATTGAGGCGATGCGCGAGGCCGCGATGGCCAGGGGCGAGAAGCCGCGCTACAACGGCTATTACCGCGAGCGCAATGAACCCGGCTTTCATGAGACCCATCAAGGCGACCCGAACCGCGTGATCCGCTTCAAGAATCCGACCGAGGGTTCGGTGGTGTTCGACGACAAGGTCAAGGGCCGCATCGAGTGGGCGAACGCCGAGCTGGACGATCTGGTGATCTTCCGCTCCGACGGCTGGCCGACCTACAACTTTGCCGTGGTGGTCGACGATATCGACATGGGCATCACCGAGGTGATCCGCGGCGACGACCACGTCAACAATACGCCGCGCCAGATCAATATCTATCACGCGCTGGGCGCCAAAGTGCCGGAGTTCGCGCACCTGCCGATGATCCTGGACAAGGAGGGCAAGAAGCTCTCCAAGCGCACCAGCGCGGTCAGCGTGATGGAGTATCGCGACGACGGCTTCCTGCCGCATGCCCTGCTCAACTATCTGGTGCGTCTGGGCTGGTCACACGGCGATCAGGAGATTTTTTCCACCGACGAAATGATCGCGCTGTTCGATATCGCCGACGTCAACAAGGCCGCCTCGCGCTTCGATACCGAAAAACTGGCCTGGCTCAACCAGCATTACCTGAAGACCGACGATCCGCAGACCCTGGCGCCGGAGTTCACATGGCATCTGGCGCGCGCCGGCGTCGACACGTCGAACGGCCCGGCGCCGGCCGATGTGATCGTGGCGCTGCGTGATCGCGTGCATACCTTCAAGGAAATGGTCGACAAGGCGATGATCTGGTACGGCCCGATCGTCGCGTGGGACGACAAGGCGGTGGCCAAGCATTTGAAAAACGATACTGCGGTGTCGGTGTTGCAGCAGGCGAAAACGCTGCTGGCCGAGTGCGAGTGGAAGCCCGAGCCGATTCATCAGGTGATCGAGCAGATTGCCGCCACGCTCGAACTGGGCATGGGCAAGATCGCGCAACCGCTGCGCGTGGCGCTGACCGGCACGCAGGTATCGCCTTCGATCGACCACACGCTGTATCTGGCCGGTCGCGCCGAAGCGCTTAAGCGCATCGAGGCGGCCATCGGCAGGGCGCAGGTTTGATCGTCGCCATGTCGATAACGCACTGCTATCGGCATGGATGAGCTGCTCGCCAAAGCCTCGCAGGGCGTGGATCCCGATGCGCCCGACGCGTATTTCCAGATAGTTCTCAACCTGTTGAATCTGATGCCGTGGGCAGCCATGTTCTGGTGGAGCGTGGCTTTTGTCGTGGTCGGCGCCGTGCTCGGCTGGTTTCGCGGTCGCACGGTGGAAGGCATCGTGTGGGCGGCCGCGCTGGGCCCGATCGGCTGGATCGTGATCCTGGTCCGGCCCAAACCCAAGCCGCGCGCGCAGCCGCCGCCGCTGTAGAGGCATCCCGGTGGCGCAATCGCCGGGGATGTATGATCCGCCAACGAGGTAAGCCCGTGAGCCATGACGCCAACCCGCACGCCCATCATCCGCATCCGCACGATGCGGAGAACTTCGTGCGCGCGGTGGAACACGCCAGCGAAGAGCGCGGCCTGCGCCTGACGCCGCTGCGAAAAGAAGTGCTGGAGCTGGTTGCCGCGGCCGACAAGCCGGTCAAGGCCTACGATCTGCTCGATCAGCTGCGCGAGCGGCACGGCAATGCGGCGCCACCCACGGTGTATCGCGCGCTCGATTTCCTGCTCGAAAACGGCTTCATCCACAAGCTCGAGTCGATCAACGCCTTCGTTTCCTGCCATCACCCGGCGGAGGCGCACCAGGTGCCGTTTCTCATCTGCGACAGCTGTGACAGCGCGCAGGAGGTCTGCGACGACCGCGTGGCGGATCTGATCGAGGCGCAGGCCAAGGCCATGGGCTTCAAGCCGCAGGCGCAGACGCTCGAAGTCCACGGCACCTGCAAGGCCTGCCGCACCGCCTGATGCGCACGCTGGCAGGGCTGCCAGAGGGTGTGGATTTCGCCAATGTTATAAAGTAACATTGAGTGACCGAGCACAAGCCGCCCCGCCGGGTGACGCTTGGTCCAGGCCTATGAATTCCGATCAGGCAACTAAATCTCGCTGGTGGCATCTGGCCGATCGTGTTGGCGCGACGGCGTCGTTCCTTTGTGCCATTCACTGCGCCGCGCTGCCCTTCGTGCTGGCGCTGTTGCCGTTGATCGGCCTGCAGTTTCTCGCCGATCATCGATTCGAACGTGGTTTTGTCTTCTTTGCCTGCGCACTCGCCCTGGTTGCATTGATCATCGGCTATCGCCGCCACCACCGTGCACTGCCGCTGATGCTGGCCGTGCCCGGTCTGCTGCTTTTGATTTTCGGCGTGACCTGGGCCGAAGGCATATCGATTATCGTGCACAGCGTGCTGGTGACGATGGGCGGTCTGCTGGTGGCCAGCTCGCATTTCATCAACCTGCGCAGCGATCGCCGGCGCAGCCACGCGGGCCATGTGCATGGCCCGCAATGCGCGCACTGATTTGCCTCATGCGCGGTCAAAGTAATTGTGTAACGGCGCCAGCCGTTCCTAGCATGTGCGCATGAGTACAACCCACGTTCATTCCCACGATCACGCGCACGCCCACGCTTCGGGCCACGCGCATTCGCACGATCACCACGAGCATGGCGTCAGCGATATTGGCGATCCGGGCAGCCGTCGCCGCGGCAAGCTGCTGTTCGCCTTTGCGCTGACCACGCTGATGATGATCGCCGAGGTCTTCGGCGGCCTGTGGTCCGGTTCGCTCGCCTTGCTGGCCGATGCCGGCCACATGATGGTCGACTCGCTGGCGCTGCTGCTGGCATTCGTTGGCGCGTGGATGGCGACCAAGCCCGCCGACGCGCGGCGCAGCTACGGCTATGGCCGGATGGAAGTGCTCATCGGCTTCGTCAACGCGCTCAGCCAGTTCGTGCTGGTCGGCTGGATCATCTACGAGGCGATTACCCGGCTGATGCATCCGGGCGAGATCCTCTCCGGCGTGATGTTCGTGGTGGCGATTTTCGGCCTGCTGATCAACGTGGTGGTGCTGCGCATGCTGCACGGCCACGCGCACGACGACGTCAACCTGGCCGGCGCCAGCCTGCACGTGCTGGGCGATCTGCTGGGCTCGGTGGCGGCGGTGCTGGCGGCGCTGGCGATCCGCTGGAAGGGCTGGGTGTGGGCCGATCCGTTGCTGTCGTTGCTGGTGTCGCTGCTGATCCTCAACAGCGCGTGGCGGCTGCTGCGGCAGTCCGCGCATATCCTGCTCGAAGGCGTGCCCGACGGCATGGACTGCGCCGAGGTGGAAACCGCGCTGCGCACGGCGCACCCGTCGATCCGCAATGTCCACCATCTCCACGTGTGGCAGCTGGCCTCCGGTTCGCGCATGGCGACCCTGCACGCGGAGTTGAGTGAATCAGGCCAGAGCGCCCAGGCGCTGCTGGCCATCAACCAGCTGCTGCTGAAGCGCTTCAATATCCAGCATGTGACGGTGCAGGTCGATCCGGACGGTGAATGCCTGGACCAAGCGTCGGGTTGCGCTGGACACGGTCATCCATGACTTTGGCGCTTTGCCCCCGCGCTGCTATGATGTTCGGCCAGTCATTCAACTATTCGTTAAGGAGTTCCCATGGGTAAGGGCGATCGCAAGACCCGTCGTGGCAAGACCTACCGCGGCAGCTACGGCAATTCCCGTGCTCACGGTGCAGCGCCTGCTGTGGTCGGCACCAAAGAGACCGTGACCAAGCCGGCAGCCGCCAAGAAGGCCGCGCCGAAGAAAAAGTCGGCCTGAGTCTTTCCGGCCAGCTTTGACGAAGACCCCCGCCTTTGCGGGGGCTTTTGTTTGGCGCACGGCGTTTCCGCAAAGCCTGAACCTCGGCTTGCCCTGATCAATCGCTCGATTTGCGGCAGCGTATGCTGGCGTGTATCATCCAGCTATTGTATTAACGCATTAGTACGTTATGAAGCGCCGATCGCTTGATCCAGAGACACCTGACGCATCCGCCAAGCTGAGCCTGTGCGAGGCGCTGCTGTCGTTGAAGAATGCCGACGAGATGGGCGCGTTTCTCACCGACCTGTGCACGCCGGCAGAACTTGAGGTGCTGGTGGATCGCTG
>CBAAAD010000310.1:0-4341 GCA_964658785.1 uncultured Methylobacterium sp. | reverse complement strand
GTTTCCAAGGCAGGCTGCAGGGTCTTGTTGAACGGCTCGGCGCCGCTGGGCGGCATGTGAATTACCACGTACGACATCACCGTGGCGAAAATCATCGCGCCGAAGCCGGCCCAGATCGCGCGCCGCGCCCGCGCGTAGCCGTACACCTCGGTCAGCACGTCGCCGAAGATATAGCCGATCGGAAAAAACAGGTTGCCGGTACCAAAACTGAGTGCGCCAATCCACGGCAGGTCGATCACGCTGACCTTGGCCGGGCCGATGAGGTTGGAACACAACAGCACCGCGACCATGCCAGCGACCAGCATGTCGTAGTAGCGGAAGCCACGCGCGGATGAGGGGGCGGAAACATCCATCAGACAATCTCAGAGAGCGATGGATGAAGAATAGCCCGAGCCATACGGCGTCGGGCGGTTCGCCACGGACATAACCGCCGCGCCTGACCGGCCGTCGAGCCCACTCGGACGGTCACACCGTCCCCCATACCGTTCGCCCTGAGCGTAAGCCCGCAGGGCTGGAGTCGAAGGGTCGCCACGCGGCTTCGATGAATGGATGTGCGTTCGATTCCGCTGCGCTACGGTCAGCCCGAACAATCTCGTAAAGCGGCGTCTATCTCTGCACTTTTCCACCGTCCACTCCAAACGTATCGGAGCGGAGTCCAAGGGCATGACGGGCCGTGCAATCACAACCAAGCTCGGCGTTTCTCATCAGCTGTACCGTGACTGTGTGTCCCTTCGACTCCGGCGCGATGCGCCTACGCTCAGGGCGAACGGCTGTTAGATGACCGAATCAGACCACCTCGACGCCGCGCCAGAACGCCACGTGATCCTTGATCTCCTTGGCGGCGTCCTTCGGCTCCGGGTAATACCAGGCCGCGTTGGCATTGACCTCGTCGCCGACCAGCACGTCGTAATAGCTCGCCGTGCCTTTCCAGCCGCAAACCGTGTGGTGATCGCTGCTGCGAAAGTTTTCCTTGTGCAGCGACTCGACCGGAAAATAGTGGTTGTTCTCCACCACCACGGTTTTGTCGCTTTCGGCCAGCACCACGCCTTTCCACAATGCACGCTTAGTCATCGCTCAACTCCTGTCCGGGGAACAGCACGTCGGTATAGCCGAACTTGCTGAAATCAGTAATGCGCGAGGGGTACAGACGGCCGATGAGATGGTCGCATTCGTGCTGCACCACGCGCGCGTGAAAACCTTCGGCGGTGCGCGCGATGCGCTCGCCCTTGGGGTCGATGCCCTCGTAACGAATCAGGCTGTAGCGACTGACCGCCCCGCGCAAACCGGGCACGGACAGGCAGCCTTCCCAGCCTTCTTCCATGTCCTGCGACAGCGGGGTGATCACGGGATTGAGCAGGATCGTTTGCGGCACGGCCGGCGCATCGGGATAGCGCTCGCTGCTGTCGAAGCCGAAAATCACCAGCTGCATGTCGACGCCGATCTGCGGCGCCGCCAGGCCCACGCCGCCGACCGAGTGCATGGTCTCGAACATGTCGGCGATCAGCGTGTCCAGCTCGGCGCTACCGATCAGCTCTTCCGGCACCAGCGGCGCAATGCGCAGCAGGCGCTCGTCGCCCATCCTCAGAATCTCGTGAATCATTGCCGCCTCATCGTCTGGAACATGCTCAGGCATGGATAGGGTCGGATCGCGCGAATGCAAGCCGCATCGCCTGATCCGAACCGCTACTCAAGCAGCCTCTTCGTTCAAAAAATGTTCGCGACTAGTTGCCGCCAAACACCTTTTTCAGCAGATCGGTGCTGCGCGCCGCCGGGTTCTGGCGAATCGACTGCTCTTCCTGACCGATCATCGCAAACAGGCCGTCGAGCGTTTTGGCGGTGACGTAATTATCCAGATCCAGCGAACTGCTGCCGTCGGCCTTGGCCTTGCCGCCGCCAAATTTATCCAGGGCGCCGCCAAGACCACCGAGAGCACCGCCGCCCGTGCTGGAAGTGAACGCCTTGTACTTCTGCGTGACGCCAACGCTGCTGGTAGCGTTGGCCACGATCGGATGAATGCGCGCGGTCAACGCATCGCCGGCCACCCGACGAAAGAAATCAGTGGCGGCATGATGGCCGCCGGTGAGAATGCCGCGCGCATCTTCCACCGTCATGCTGCGGATCGCGTTGCCGAAAATATCGGCGACCTGCGGCACGGCTTTCTCCGCAGCGCGGTTGAGGCTGAGCTGAAACGCATCGACCTGCGCGCCCTGCCCCAGCTTTCGCGCCAGCTTGCCGGCCTGCTCAAGCTTGCCGGGCAACGGAATGCGCA
This sequence comes from uncultured Methylobacterium sp., assembly GCA_964658785.1. Classification (GTDB taxonomy): domain Bacteria; phylum Pseudomonadota; class Gammaproteobacteria; order Xanthomonadales; family Rhodanobacteraceae; genus Rhodanobacter. Next base: position 2,072 of record CBAAAD010000310.1, on the reverse strand, counting down.
CGCTGGGGTTGTTGGAGAAGCCCCCTTCACGGCCGAGGCTGTTGATCGCGTTGGTGGTGCCCTTGGCCAGCGCCTCCTTGATGCCCGAGGCGATGTCGCTGGTCGGCAGATTGCTGCCCAGGTTCGACGATGACGAACCGTGCGCCGCCTGTTTGGCCTTGTTGAGCAGACTGTCGAACTGGCCAGCGCCGGCGGCACTGAGCGACAGCGCCGTGCTGCCAACGATGACGCCAAAAACGCAGCGGACGAAGAGGCGCATGACAAACTCCTGCAAAGTGACGATGTCGCCGAGTCTACGCATCAAAGCAGGCAACGGCACCTGCGGCGCGAAGCATGCGCGGACGCATGCCTCTCGCATCGATACAAAGTTCCGGTGGCAACTTTGCATCGCTTCAGCCCTTCTCACTGAGCAGACGGACCGCAGACTCAAAGCGCAGCGTACGCATAACAAACGATGCAAATCACCGAGCTTTGGCGATGGCGACATGCAGTGTCCTTCGGCTTCGTCGCCCGCAAGCCACCGCCATTCTTGGCGGCTGCCCGCGCGCGCTACGCTCAGGACAAACGATGACGTATTCAAAAATCAACAGCGGCCATTCTTAGCCTTACCATCGCTTCGCGCGCACCCAAAAGGCGATACACAACGTTGGTTTCGATGAATGCCCATCGAAACCACCACAACCATTGACCGCTGCGCTGTTCACGGCGACTCTTGCATCCTTCGCCGCGCGAGATTGCTGACCATGCCTGATTCCATCAACGCCGCCAGCGTGCCATCGCCTTCGGGTACGCCATCGACTCTCGCCAGTCGCCTGCTGTGGGTGCTCATCGCGATCATCGGCGCGGTCTGCCTGGGCGTGGTCGCCCTGCGACGGGGCGAGCCGGTGAATGCGATCTGGCTGGTCGCGGCGTCGCTGGCGGTGTTCGTCATCGCCTATCGTTTCTACAGCCGTTTCATTGCCAACTTCGTACTGCGCCTGGACGCCACGCGCGCCACGCCGGCGGTGCTCCGCAATGACGGGCTGGACTACGTGCCGACCAACCAGTGGGTGGTGTTCGGCCACCATTTTGCCGCCATCGCGGGCGCGGGGCCGCTGGTCGGGCCGGTGCTGGCGGCGCAGATGGGCTACCTGCCCGGCACGCTGTGGATTCTGTTCGGCGTGGTGTTTGCCGGCGCGGTGCAGGATTTCATGATCCTCGCGCTGTCGCTGCGCCGCGACGGGCGCTCGCTCGGCCACATGCTGCGCGAGGAGCTCGGCCCGGCGCCGGGCGTGGTGGCGATGTTCGGCGTGCTGGTGCTGATGATGATCGTCCTGGCCGTGCTGGCGCTGGTCGTGGTGAAGGCGCTCACGCACAGCCCGTGGGGCACGTTTACCGTAGCGGCCACCATCCCCATCGCGCTGCTGATGGGCACGTATCTGCGCTGGATTCGGCCGGGGCGGATTCTCGAGGGTTCGCTGATCGGGCTGGTGCTGCTGCTGGCGTCGATCGGCTACGGCGCGCACGTGGCCGTGTCGCCGACGCTGGCGCCGCTGTTCGACTTCGACGCCAGGGCGCTGGCGTGGTGGCTGATCGGCTACGGCTTCTGCGCCTCGGTATTGCCGGTGTGGCTACTGCTGGCGCCACGCGATTACCTCAGCACATTTTTGAAGATCGGCACCATCGCCCTGCTGGCGCTGGCGATCTTTATCGCCGCGCCGACGCTGCAGATGCCGGCGGTGACGAAGTTCATCGACGGCACGGGGCCGGTATTTCAGGGCGGCCTGTTCCCGTTTCTGTTCATCACCATCGCCTGCGGCGCGGTGTCGGGCTGGCACGCGATCATCGCCTCGGGCACCACGCCCAAGCTGATCGGCAACGAGAGCGAAGCGCGGCTGATCGGCTACGGCGGCATGCTGATGGAGGCGTTCGTGGCGATCATGGCGCTGATTGCCGCGGCCTCGCTGCATCCGGGCGTGTATTTCGCGATGAACGCGCCGGGCGCGCTGATCGGAAATACCGTGCAGAGCGCGGCCACCGCGATCAGCCAGATGGGTTTCGTCATCACGCCGGACGAGCTGCTGCAGACCGCG
>CBAAAD010000309.1:0-4345 GCA_964658785.1 uncultured Methylobacterium sp. | reverse complement strand
GAGTAACCCATGCGCCCAACCCTTCTTGCACTGCTGCTGGCTATTGCACTTCCGTCTGTCGCGCTGGCGCAGACGTCCGGCGCCCACACCGGCGCCATCTACGCGACTGTCGCCAAGGCCGTGGGTGATCCGGCTCGCGATGCCGACAAGGCCAACGATGCGCGCCGCAAAGTCAGTTCGATCATGGAGTTTGCGCACGTCCAGCCGGGGCAGAGCGTGCTGGAGCTGATTCCCGGCGGCGGCTATTTCACCCGCGTGTTCAGCGCCATTGTCGGGCCCAAGGGCCACGTGTACACAATCTGGCCGAACGAGTACGTCAAGGAAGATGCCGAGGATCTTGCCGCGGTGAAAAAGTTTGCCGCCGATCCGCACTATGCCAACGTCAGCGTGCTGGAGCAGCCGGCCAACCAGCTGACTGCACCGGCGCCGGTCGACTTGGTATTCACCTCGCAGAACTATCACGACTATCCGGACAAGTTCATGGGCAAGGTCGATCCGGCCGTGCTGAACAAGCAGGTGTTCGATGCGCTGAAGCCCGGTGGTGTGTTCGTGGTGATCGACCACGTGGCGCCGTCGGGTTCGGGTATGCAGGACACCGATACGCTGCACCGGATCGATCCGGCTATCGTGAAGAAGCAGATCGAGGCGGCGGGCTTCGTGTTTGACGGCGAGAGCAATGTGCTGCGCAATCCAGCCGACGACCACACGCTGAAGGTGTTTGACAAGGCGATACGCGGCCACACCGATCAGTTCATCTACCGCTTCCGCAAGCCGGCTAAATAAGTCGGTCGACCAACGCAGTCCGCGCTGGACCGCGTCCAGCAGGACGTTCGGCGAATCCTCGCTCTGTTTTCCATACATGATGCCGCCAGGATGCTGCGCTTTTACAAAGGCAGCCTTGGCGGCGATGGGCGGCGGATCGTCGTAGCTCATGCACTGGAACGTCGTGGCGCTCCCCAGGCGAGCCGCGTGTACCTGTGCGTCTGAGCGTTGTACGAAGCCATGGCTTTGATGAAGGAGGTAGCCGCCATCGAGCCTGACGCCGCTTGCTGGCGCGATAATCTTTCGTCAAAAAGAGGTACCGCGGCTCCTCATGCAGAACACTGACCCACCATCACGCCGCGCGGTTGACCATCCGGCCGATCCGCCGCCGACGCGCCCGATCGAACCGGATGCTGCAGACTGCTGCGGGGAGGGCTGCGTGCCCTGCGTGTTCGACAGCTACGAGCAGGCGCTGGAGCGTTATCAGGTCGCGCTGGCCGCGTGGCACGCTCGCCACATTTGAAATCCGCGGCGCCAGCGCTGCAGGCATCACTGAACTACACTGCGCCGATATCTTTGCCGCTTTCCAGGAATTTTCATGTCGCACGCCATGCACGCCAGTTCGGTCCCCGTCTTTCGCCAGATGCTCGGCGGCCTCGATGCCATTCTTGCCAAGGCCGAGGCGCATGTTGTCGCCAAGAGCCTGGAACCGGCGGCGCTGACTCAGGCGCGGCTGTTCCCCGATATGTTTCCGCTGGCCAAGCAGGTGCAGATTGCCTGCGACTTCGCGCGTGGCGTATCGGCGCGTCTGGCTGGCGTCGAGGTGCCGAAAGTGGACGAGGGTGAGCCGACGTTCGACGGTCTGCATGCCCTCATTGCGAAAACGCTCGTTTTTATCGACGGCCTGAACGCGGCATCGTTCGACGACGCGGCCAAACGCGAAATCGTCACCCGACCGGGCACGCCGAAAGAGCGTCATTTCAGCGGGCAGAACTATCTGCTGAGCTATGGCCTGCCGCAATTTTTCTTCCACGTGACCACGGCGTACGCGATTCTGCGCCACAACGGTCTGGAGATCGGCAAGCGCGATTACATGGGCGAGTATTGAGTCGAAAGCGGTAACGACGGCGAGGCGTCGTACCAAGGCTTGCGCGTGATGCGTGCAAGCCGGGTGACTGCAGCGGACTAAACCGAAGGACCGATGCAGCCACCGTCAGGAAGCGGGAGCGGTTACTTGGCGTTCTTCTTCTTTTCCTGCTTGGCCAGCTTCTTTTCCTTCATGGTTTTTTCCGGTTTTTTCTTGTCGCTCTTTTTCGAATCCAGACCCTTGCTCATGCTGCTCTCCGCGGTGTGGTGGTGGGACGGTCGGCACTGCTGACATCGCTGCACGCGTTTCGTTGTCTGAAAGCGTCGTTGCAGCGTGCGGAAAGTTTACGCTAGATGCGCTCGTGCGGCGCCAGATATCGCCAGTGGCCCGGCGGCAGTTTGGATAAAGAAATGCGGCCGACGCGCAGGCGCTTCATCGCCAGCACATGCAGCCCGACCGCGTGGCACATCGGCTCGATCTGGGTCGGTTGAAGTCCCTTGAACGCAAACCGCAGCCGCTGCTCGCTCTGCCAGCTGACCTTGATCGGCGGCATGGCGTAATTGTTGAAACGCAGGCCGTGATTGAGCAGGGCCAGCCCGTTCTCGATGATGTCGCCGCTCACGTCCACCACAAACTCTTGCTCGACCCGATCGACGTCTTCGGTGAGCTTGCGCGTCACCCGCCAGTCCTGGGTGAAAATCATCAGGCCGGTGGCGTCTGTCGGCAGCGGCAGCGGCGAGGTCAGCCGGTGCAGGTGACGCTTCAGCGGGCGCACGCCGGACGCATCGTCGGCGGATCGGGATTCAGGGACGACCAGCGCGCTGGCCGGATTCGGACCGTTGCCGGCGTCGTAACCGGCCGGCTTGTGCAGCACGAGGGTGGCCGGTTCGGTGGCGATCAGCTGCGCGCCAGGGTCCAGTTCCACCGTTTGCATATCGACCATGAACTGCGGCATTTCCACCACCACCCCGTCGACGCGCACCCAGCCGCCCTCAATGTACTGCTCGGCCTCGCGCCGGGAGCACTGGGCAAGGGCAACGACGCGTTTGGCGAGGCGAACCGGTTCAGTCATGGAGATGCCGTACAAAAGGATGCGCCCATTGTAGGCGGGGTTAGCCGCTGTAGCTGCCGATATCCCGCTGTCGGGGCTAAAGCCGTTGCCAATCGCGGCAACCGTCCCCAAATGATGGTCTATAGCTACTGCGAGAACTCCAATGATTCCTTTTTCGATCCTCGACCTGGCGCCCGTCACCGAAGGCAGTGACCCGTCGCAGGCCTTCCGCAATACGCTGGACCTGGCGCAGAACGCCGAACGCCTGGGCTACCGGCGCTACTGGCTGGCTGAACACCACAATATGGTGGGTATCGCCAGCGCCGCCACGGCCGTGCTGATCGGCTACGTGGCGGGCGGAACCTCGAAAATTCGGGTGGGCTCGGGCGGCATCATGTTGCCGAATCATGCCCCGCTGCAGGTGGCCGAACAGTTCGGCACGCTGGCGTCGCTGTATCCAGGGCGCATCGATCTTGGGCTGGGGCGCGCGCCGGGAACCGATCAACCCACCGCCAAGGCGTTGCGCCGCTATTTCGACAGCGCTGATGCGTTTCCGCATGACGTGATGGAGCTGCTGGGTTACTTCGAGCCGGTGAAGCCGGGCCAGCCGGTGCGCGCCGTACCGGGCGCCGGGCTCGACGTGCCGGTGTGGCTGCTGGGCTCCAGCCTGTTCAGCGCGACCTTGTCGGCGCGCCTAGGTCTGCCGTTCGCCTTTGCCTCGCATTTCGCGCCCGACGCGATGGACGAGGCGCTGGCGCTGTACCGTCGCGACTTCCGCCCGTCCGCGCGGCTGCAGCAGCCTTACGCCATGCTCGGCATCAACGTGGTGGCTGCCGAAACCGACGCGCAAGCGCGCCGGCTGTTCACCACCCAGCAGCAGAGCTTTATCAATCTGCGGCGCGGCAAACCCGGCCTGATTCCGCCGCCGATCGACAATATCGAATCGTACGCCTCGCCAATGGAGCGCCACGGCGTCGACCACGCGCTGGCCTGCGCGGTCATTGGCGATGCCGATGCGGTGGAAGCGGGCCTCGAGGCGTTCATCGAGCGGCACCAGCCGGATGAGCTATTGATCACCGCCAACGTGTTTGACCATGCGGCGCGGCGGCGCTCGTTCGAAATTGTCGCCGGTGTGCGCAACCGTCTCGATGCGCCAAGTCTGCTGGCGAGCTGAGGCTGAGGCCGTCAACGTGAAATAAACGAGTCAGCGCGCAGATCGGCCATAATTGGTGTTACTCCACGAATTGCCGAAGCTCTCCGACGCATGAAGACACCCAAGGGCCTGCAGGATCTGATCGACGAAGGCGTGATCGACCAGGTGCTACGACCGCTGAAAAGCGGCAAAGAAGCTTCCGTTTACGTGGTGCGCTCGGGCGAGGACATTCGCTGCGCCAAGGTCTACAAGGACATGGCGCAGCGCAGCTTCCAGGCCCGCGTGCAGTATC
>CBAAAD010000308.1:0-4354 GCA_964658785.1 uncultured Methylobacterium sp. | reverse complement strand
GGCGCTGCCGCTGGAGGCGGGGCTGTCCTGCGGCGCCGCGTTGGCGGGCGCTGGTGCGGCCGTCGTTGCACTGCCGTTGGCAGCGTTCGACGTCGCCGGTGTTTCAGCGGCAATCGCGCACGGACCCACCAGAATCGCCGCTATGGCAGCGGCCAGCACGCGGGCACGGTAAGGCCGCACGGTGATCCGTGCGGATTGGCAATCTGACATTTGCAGCCTCCAATGACGCGGCCGGCGCAAGGCCGCGCCGCCGCAAAGCGCCTGGCACAAGGCACGGCGCAACTTCCTGCGGGATGCTAAGCAACCGTTATGTCATTGGGATTTGATTGACGTTACAGAACAACTTCACCCACTCGGCGACCGCTTCGCGCGCGCCAGCCGCGGGCTGACCATCGGCACCGTAAGCATGGTGCTGGCCACGGCCATCAGCAGCAGCGCGGTGAAGGTGGCGCTGGTGATCAGATGACGATCGAGCAGGATGTTGACGAAGATGATCATGATCAGCGCCTTGGTCTGCAGCAGCCAGCCGATGATCCACGCCTCGCCTTTCGGCCAGCCCAGCCAGCGGCCGGCCAGATGGATCCCGGTCAATTTGCCGGCCACCGCCGCGACCAGCAGCACCGCCGCGGCGATAAACACCGCGCCGCCGCCGACGGTCCAGTTGGTGCGCAGCCCGGTCGACAGAAAAAACACCGGCATCAGCACCAGCAGCACGTGCCTGCGCAGCAGATTCATGTGTTCCTGATTGAACCACTCGCGATCGATGACCGCGCCGGAGAGAAACGCGCCAACCATAAAGTGCAGGCCCGCCCGATCGGCAGCAAAGCCGCAGGCGGCCAGCCAGATCAGGCCGACGTACCAGCGATCGGACTCGGGTATGCGCTGCATCAGCTGGCGAAACAGCCACGCGGCCGGCGCGAACAGCGACAGAAACAGCAGCTGCAGCCCGACCCGATGCCAGTCGAGCAGGATCAGCGCCAGCACGCCCCAGATCGCCAGATCGTCAAGACTCGCGTAGCGCAGCACGCGCTGGCCCAGCGGCGCGCGCATGATCTGCAGCTTCTCCATCAGCAGCAGCAGGATCGGCAGCGCCGTGACCGCGCAGGCCATGCCAACGCCGAGCAGAAACTGCCACGGCGCGGCGGCCTCGCCGATCCATCCCTCGCGCCAGGCCAGCAGCCCCGCGGCCGCCAGGCTGCCGAAAATCAGCGGTACGCCCAGCGCCAGGCCCGCCGTGATGCCGCACTCGCGCCGCTGCACCCAGACCTGCTTAAGATCCAGCTCGATACCGGCAATCCACACAAACACCATCACCGCCCACCACGCGATACCGTTGAGCGCCTGGATCACCGGCGGGCTGAATACGGTGGTGTAGTAATCGGGAAACGCCGCGCCAAGAATGCCCGGGCCCAGCACGATGCCGGTAATGATCTGCACCACCACCAGCGGCGCGTAGTAATCGGTGCGGCACAGCCGCCAGATCAGGTACGGCACGCCGAAAATGATCGTCATGGCGATCAGGAAAATATCGGTATTGTTCATGGCCTTTCCCGCTTGCTCTGGCCGGCGAGCCATTAGCCGGATCGTAGCGGATTTTCCTGCGATGACTGGTGGAGCGGGCTTGATCGTGATGGTTGCAGCGGCTCAAGCGTTTGACTTGCACACAACGAAGGTGCTGGGCGCTGCGTTGCACATTCTGCAGAACAAAACGCCGGCCCTTCGACTCCGCTGCGCTACGCTCAGGGTGAACGGTAAAAAATGCCTGCCACCAGAGCAGACTTCGCAGCGGGCACCCCACCGTTCGTCCTGAGCGTAGCGCAGCGAACGCGGGGAGCAGCCATGAATGGCTGCGGCTTTGAGGAGCGAGGAAGTCGAAGGACATCACAACAGCAGCACCAGCCGCATTTAACGACACATCACAATGGTCTACTCACACGATGGCCGCTAAGGTAGGTACCTACATCCCGCCTTCGGCGTTGATGTAAAGCCTGCCAGCAAACTACAACGCGCAAAAATTCTCACTCGTGGCAGACGTCACACCCCTGCCACCAAGCCATATCGAGATCCCATGTCGATCCATGTTGCCCTGACCCACATCACGCATTACCGCTACGACCGGCTGGTAAAACTCGGACCGCAGGTGGTGCGCCTGCGCCCCGCACCGCACAGCCGCACGCCGATTCTCAGCTATTCGCTGAAAGTCGAACCGGCCGACCATTTCGTGAACTGGCAGCAGGATCCGCAGGCCAACTGGCTGGCGCGGCTGGTGTTCGCCGAACCCACGCGCGAGCTGCGCATCGAGGTGGACCTGGTCGTCGAGCTGTCGGTGATCAACCCGTTCGACTTCTTCCTTGAGCCCTACGCCGAAACCATTCCCTTCGAATACGACGCGGAACAGGCCGAGGAGCTGGCGCCGTATCTGAAAAAACTGCCGATGACGCCGCTGTTCGAGCGCTATCTGGCCAAGATTCCGCGCGAGCCGCTGCGCAGCGTCGATTTTCTCGTGCTGATCAACCAGCTGGTGCAGGGCGATGTCAGCTACCTGATCCGCATGGAGCCCGGCGTGCAGACGCCGGAAGAAACGCTGGCCAACGGCTCGGGCTCGTGCCGCGATTCGGCCTGGCTGCTGGTGCAGCTGCTGCGCCATCTCGGGCTTGCCGCGCGCTTCGTCTCCGGCTATCTGATCCAGCTGGTGCCGGACGTCAAATCGCTGGACGGCCCGTCCGGCACCACGGTCGACTTTACCGATCTGCACGCCTGGTGCGAGGTCTATCTGCCCGGCGCGGGCTGGATCGGGCTGGACCCGACCTCGGGCCTGTTTGCCGGCGAAGGGCATATTCCGCTGGCCGCGACCCCGGAACCCTCCTCGGCCGCACCGATCAGCGGCGGCGTCGACGAGAGCGAGGTCGAGTTTGAACACATCATGCGGATCGAGCGCGTGTGGGAAGCCCCGCGCGTCACCAAGCCGTATACCGAAGAGCAGTGGCAGACCATCGAAACGCTCGGCCATCGCATCGACGAGGATCTGGACAAGCTTGACGTGCGCCTGACGATGGGCGGCGAGCCGACCTTTGTGGCGATGGACGATCCCGACGGCGCCGAATGGAACATCGCTGCGCTGGGCCCGACCAAACGCAAGCTCGCCGGCGAACTCTTCCACAAGCTGCGCGCCAAGTACGCGCCGCACGGCCTGGTGCATTTCGGCCAGGGCAAGTGGTACCCGGGCGAGCAGCTGCCGCGCTGGTCGCTCAACTGCTTCTGGCGCCGCGACGGCGAGCCGCTGTGGAGCGACCCCTCGCTGCACGCCGACGAGCGCAAACCGGGCAATGCCGATGCGGCGCTGGCCGAACGCTTTCTGCACGGCGTGGCGAAAACGCTGGGCGTGCAGGCCGGCCACGTATTTCCCGCGTACGAAGATGCTTTCTACTATCTGTGGCGCGAGCGCCAGCTGCCGATCAACGTCGATCCGCACGCGTCCAAGCTGGACGACGCGCTGGAGCGCAAGCGGTTGGCCAAGGTTTTCGGTCAGGGCCTGGATAAAGTCGTCGGCCACGTGCTGCCCGTGTCGCGCAACAGCGACGGCACGTGGAAAAGCGGCCAGTGGTATCTGCGCAGCGAGCATTGCTATCTGGTGCCGGGCGATTCGCCGCTCGGTTATCGCCTGCCGCTGGAGTCGCAGCCGTGGGTGCGCAAGGTCGATTTCCCCTTCGTTATTCCACCCGATCCGTCGCGCCCGGTGATGCAGCTGCCCAGCGCCGACGCGCTGAAAAAACAGCTGCTGCCGATCGAGGGCGGTGTGGCGCTGAACGGACATGTCACCACGACCGAAGACGCTCCGCCGGCGCCCGGCGAGTCGGCCGACAACATCGCCCGCCGCGCGCTGTGCGCCGAAGCGCGCGACGGCATCCTGTACCTGTTCATGCCGCCGACCGACGAAGTGGACGACTACATCGCGCTCGTCGCTGCGATCGAAGCGACGGCATCCGCTCTGAAAACCCCGGTCATTCTGGAAGGCTACGAGCCGCCGCGCGATCCGCGCATCAACCAGTTCCGCGTCACGCCGGACCCGGGCGTGATCGAGGTGAACATCCATCCCGCCACCGGCTGGGACGATCTGGTTGAACGCACCACGCACCTGTACGACACCGCGCGCGAAACGCGCTTGATCACCGAGAAATACATGGTCGACGGTCGCCACACCGGCACCGGCGGCGGCAACCACTTCACCCTCGGCGCGGCGCAGACGCTGGACTCACCGTTCCTGCGCCGGCCGGATCTGCTGCGCAGCCTGATTTCGTACTGGAACAACCATCCGTCGCTGTCGTTCCTGTTTTCCGGCCTGTTTATCGGCCCG
>CBAAAD010000307.1:2535-4361 GCA_964658785.1 uncultured Methylobacterium sp. | reverse complement strand
GTGCTGCAGGAAGAAAGCGACGCCGCCGAAAGCGGCGACACCGAGGCGATGGCCCGCGCGCACCAGCGCATCGAGGAGCTGCACGGCTACGACGGCCGCGCGCGCGCCGGCAAACTACTGCATGGCCTTGGCTTTCCGCCGGAGACCCACGAACGCGCGGTGCAGGAGTTCTCCGGCGGCTGGCGCGTGCGGCTCAACCTGGCGCGTGCGCTGATGGCACCGTCGGAACTGCTGCTGCTCGACGAGCCGACCAACCATCTCGATCTCGATGCCGTGCTGTGGCTGGAGGAATGGCTGCGCCGCTATCAGGGCACGTTGCTGATCATTTCGCACGATCGCGAGTTCCTCGATGGCGTGATCACGCACACCATGCATCTGAACGACGGCAAGGCGAAGATGTACACCGGCAACTACAGCGCCTTCGAGCGCCTGCGCGCCGAGCAGCTGCGCCAGCAGCAGATCACGCACGAGCGCGAGCAGGCCGAGCGCGCGCATCTGCAGTCCTTCGTCGATCGCTTCAAGGCCAAGGCCAGCAAGGCCAAGCAGGCGCAGTCGCGCATGAAGCGGCTGGAGAAGCTCGCCGGCACCGAGGCGGTGCGCGCGGAGCGCTCGTTCCACTTCCAGTTTGCCAAACCCGACCGCCTGCCGGACTCGATGCTGCAGCTCGAGGACATCGTCACCGGTTACCCCGACGACAAGGGCGGCCCGGACAACATCATTCTGGACAACGTGCGCTTCAGCCTGGAAGCCGGCGACCGCATCGGCCTGCTCGGCCCCAACGGCGCCGGTAAGTCGACCCTGGTGAAAACCCTGGTCGGCGAGCTTGATCCATTCAGCGGCGAGCGCAAGGCGCACAAGGATCTGCGCATCGGCTATTTTGCCCAGCACACGGTCGAGAGCCTGCGCGAAGGCGCCAGCCCGCTGGAGCATCTGATGGACAAGGCGCCGGGCGTGGCGACCCAGGTGATGCGAGATTTCCTCGGTACCTGGAATTTCGCGGGCGATCGCGCATTCGAGTCGGTCGACGGGTTCTCCGGCGGCGAGCGCGCGCGTCTGGCGCTGGCGCTGATCGCCTGGGACAAGCCCAACCTGCTGCTGCTCGACGAGCCGACCAACCATCTCGATCTGGACATGCGCGAGGCGCTGGCCGACGCGCTGTCCGACTTCGACGGCGCGCTGGTTCTGGTCTCGCACGATCGCCATCTGCTCGGCCTGGTCTGCGATAGCTTCTGGCGCGTAGCCGACGGCGTGGTGGAAGGTTTCGACGGCGATCTGGACGACTACGCGAAGTGGCTGCGCTCGCGCGGCGCGGCCAATAAAAAGGCGGCGAAGGCCGGCGCTGCGGCCAAGCCGGCGGCGGCTGTCGTCAAGGTCGAGTCGCCGGAAGAGCGCAAGCGTAACCATGCCGCCGCGCGCGAGAATGAAAAAGTCTCGCGCCAGCGGGTGAAGAAAATTGAAACTCGCACCGCAACCATCGACGCCGAGCTGACGAAGCTGGAGGCCACGCTGGCTGATCCGGCCACGTATAACGGCCCCACCGGCGAGATGATGCGCCTGGGCCAGCGTCAGACCGAACTACGCAAGGAAAAGGATGCGCTGGAAACCGAGTGGCTGGAGCTGCAAGAGCAGCTGGAAGCGTAAGGTGCGCGCATGACTGCAAAGCCGGAGCCAACCGTGCATCTGTGGTTGCCGGCCTTGCCGGCGACCGGTACTGCGAACGCGTTGCGAGCGCTAGTGCTTCGCGCTGATCGGCTCAGCGATGGACGCGCCGGTTATCTGGCCGGCCTGGGCGATTACTTTGCCGGCGCTGACAACTCGATGGCGGC
>CBAAAD010000307.1:0-2435 GCA_964658785.1 uncultured Methylobacterium sp. | reverse complement strand
CCCAGCGGCTGGCCCGATGCGGTGCACGTCGTGCTGCAGCAGATCTACGCCGCACGTGGCGTGCTCACACCCGATCAGGTCGAACACCGCCTGGCGCGCATGCTGTCGCCGCAGGCGCTGGGCGGCATGCCGCAGGCGATCGAGATACTGGTCGAAGCGATCCGCGACGACTGGCGCATCGTGATTGCCGGCGATTACGACTGCGATGGCGCTACCGGTACAGCGGTGGCCGTGCGTGGCCTGCGCATGCTGGGCGCCAAAAACGTCAGCTACGCGGTGCCGCATCGCTTCATCCACGGCTACGGACTGAGCGCGGCGCTGGTCGACTCGATGCAGCCGACGCCGCAGCTGATCGTTACCGTCGACAATGGCGTGGCCAGCGTGGCAGGCGTCGCGGCGGCCAGGGCGCGCGGCATCAAGGTCATCGTCACCGATCACCACTTGCCGGGCGAGCAGCTGCCTGCCGCGGATGCCATGGTCAATCCCAATCTGGTCTACGTCGACCAATGCGGGCACAGCAGCCCGCCGTGCGAGGCTTGCGCGCACGACGCGATCTTGAATAAGGATTTCCCCAGCAAGGCGCTCGCCGGCGTTGGCGTGATGTTTTATCTGTTGCTCGCTTTGCGTGCCAGGTTGCGTGAGCGGGGCACGTTCGGCGCAACGGAGCCCGATCTTTCGGTCCTGCTCGACCTTGTTGCGCTGGGCACGGTCGCGGATCTTGTACCGCTGGATTTCAATAACCGCGTGCTGGTCGAAGCCGGCCTCAAGCGCATTCGCAGCGGCCGCGCGTGCGCCGGCATCACCGCCTTGATCGAGTCGGGTAAGCGCAGCGTGGCGACGCTGTGCGCCAGCGATCTGGGGTTCGTCGTCGGCCCGCGCTTGAACGCGGCGGGTCGACTGGAAGACATGCGTCTGGGCATCGAGTGCCTGCTCACCGATGATGTGGGGCAGGCGTATCGCTACGCCGAACAGCTCAGCGCCATCAACCTGGAGCGACGCGATCTGCAGGCCTCGATGGTGGCCGAGGCCGAACAGATGGCGGACGCTGCGGCGCATACCGATGCTGTCGGCGTGACCCTGTTCGAACCGTCGTGGCACGCCGGCGTCGTCGGGCTGGTGGCGTCCAAACTGAAAGATCGGCTGCACCGCCCGGTGATCGCCTTCGCGCCGGCCAGTGAAGACAACACCGACGAGCTGCGGGGTTCGGCCCGTTCGATTTCGGGCTTTCATATCCGCGATGCGCTGGCCGCGATCGACGCACGGCACCCGGGTTTGATCGACCGTTTCGGTGGCCACGCGATGGCGGCCGGATTGAGCCTGAAGACCTGCGACTACGCGCGTTTTGCCGACGCCTTCGACGCAGTGGCCCGCGAGCTGCTCGACGCTGATCAACTGCAGGCGGTGCTGTACACCGACGGCGAATTGCCCGCAGGCGCCGCGTCGCTGCATCTGGCCCGGCAACTGCGTCAGGCCGGGCCGTGGGGGCAGGCGTTTCCCGAACCGCTGTTCGACAATGCGTTCGAATGCCAGAGCTGGAAGCTGATGGGCGAGAGGCACCTGCGCCTGCAGCTGCGCGATCCGCGCGACGGCGCCATGCACGATGCGGTGATGTTCAACGCGTACCACGGCACGCCGCCACCAACGCGACTGCGCGCGGTGTACGAACTCACCATCAACGACTGGCAGGGCCGCGAAACGCCGCGGCTGCTGTTGCGGCACATCGAAGCGATCTAACGGAGCACGCCGTTCGCATCGTTCACGATGACCGATGCAAGCTGCTGCTAGATTCAAATCCATTCACCTATGCCAGGAGCAAGCGATGATCGAACAGATCCAGGGACTGCCGGCCGGAACGCTGGGCTTTCGTGCCATTGGTCAGGTCACGGCAGACGACTATGCGCGGATCATCGTGCCCGATGTCGAAGCGGCGTTTGCGCTGAATCGCAAGCTTCGTCTGATCTATCACATCGGCGAACAGTTCACGGGCTTTGACCCGGGCGCGATGTGGGATGACGCCAAGCTCGGCATGCGCCATCTCAGCAGCTGGGATCGGGTGGCCCTGGTTACCGACGTGCAGTGGCTGCGCATGACGGCAACGGCGATGGGGTTTGCGATACCGGCGGAATTCCGGCTTTTCAGCAATGCCGAACTGGCGTCGGCGATCAGCTGGATCAGCGAGCCTCCACGCGGATAGTTGCCGGCACCTGCGCAGCTTGTCGCATCAGCGGGCTTGCGTTGGCGCGCCGTATCTGTTTTAGTCGAGCCATGACCTCAATGACTCCCAGCTTCTCGACCAGCGCCGCGCCCATCGCGCAGCCGGCCGCGCTTGCGGGTAGCACCAATAACAACGCGAATAATAACGCCAGCCGTTGGCGGGCCCGCGCGTAGTTCGGATTCCACGAAAGACACGCGAAGAAGGCCCGCCCAGTGCGGGC
>CBAAAD010000306.1:3302-4392 GCA_964658785.1 uncultured Methylobacterium sp. | reverse complement strand
TGCTCGCTACTTTCCATCCGTCCCGCCGCGCATTGAAATACGATTTTCAAATACCTGGATGGTTACTCAGCAGCCATGCGTTTCATCCATGCATCGCACCTGGCGCTTATTGCCATAAAGCCTTCACCCTGTTGAGTGACTGTTTCATGCTCAAGCCGCCGAAACTTCGGCTTCGGCTTGATCGAGTGCAGCCAGACGCGCGCGTACCTCCATATCCGGCTGCATTGCCAGACAGGGCGGAATAACGATGGTATCGGGCACGTCGATATCCGCCTGCGGCAAGGCACGCAACGTGACCTTTTCGATTCGCGGCTGCTGGATTGGCAGCGTGGCGGCCCGATAAATAATGACCTCATGATCCAGCGGATAGTCGCGCGCCAGCACGTCCACGAGCACCTGCCGATATGCAGCACCGGTGGAAAACCGCGCCAGCGACTTGTCGCCTGCCAACCCCACCTGCCACAGCACGAGATACGCACTGGGATCGAGCCGGCGCCGGTAGAACAACAGCTGCCCCGCCTCGAAGTGCTGGCAGCCGTAGGTTCCAGGATCAATGCCAAGGTCGGCGTAAAGGCAATCCTCGGCCGAGATACCCGGCTCCATATGCGCACGGTAGCCCTCGCTGCGCGCCATCGCGATCGACTTGTGCGGTGCCCAGGCAAACACACCCGGGTGACCGTAAAACACCCCGCAAACCTTTTTGCCGGCGCGTACTTCGCCAAGCATCGCGTCGACCATCTGGCGATAGGTCTGCATGCGCGACTTGCCCTCCTGGTAAAAGGGCTGGAGGCTGCGAACGTCGGGGTGCATCCGCGAAAGCCAGAGCTGCACGATGCCGTCAGAAAGGCCCGCAAAAACCACGTCCGACTGCTCGATGTGGCTGCGCGCGAGCGGACTGACGTGCGAGCCCAGCGTCATGCCGAGGCCCACGCACACCAGACTTCCGGAAGACCGGACCGCATTCATCTGACTATTTCCCCATTGCACTTTACGAGATGCCGCTCACAGACCTAGCTCACCTTGCTTGCTATACCGAAACATCGCACAAAACATCGGCAAATGCGAATGGGGCCCAGCGATCCGCGGCGCC
>CBAAAD010000306.1:0-3202 GCA_964658785.1 uncultured Methylobacterium sp. | reverse complement strand
AAACATCGCACAAAACATCGGCAAATGCGAATGGGGCCCAGCGATCCGCGGCGCCCGTCGAGGCAGTACGGGACCATAGCGGGCGCTGCCGGAGGAAAAGCCCATCGTCGTGGCGCCATTGGCGAGCTGCGGGGCTGCCGCCGTTCTCTCGGTACGCGCCAGGCTCTAACGCCTTGTCACGCCCCGTTCGTGCTCGGTCCCGTCATCCGAAGGGTACCGCCTTGCGGGCCCCAGAAGAGCCTTTGCGGTCATCAACCGCCGTCATTGCCTGGATTCACCTGACCTCACCTTGGGCCCGCTCGATCTGGCTACCGAGAGCGACGTGCTGCACAAGACATACGTTGCGATGGAGCTCAGGGCACCGCTTCACTTCAAGATATTTCGTTATGAAAGCATCGGACGCGGGGCCTGCGCCGCACGTCCGACATGCACCATCAAGCAGGTACTGCGCGATTACTTCTTGGCCGCGTCGCGCGCCTTGTCAGTCGCCTTGCCCACTTCCTTTTGTACCTTGCCAGCGTTCTTTTCCACGTTGCCTGCCACTTCCTTGGTCTTGTTGCCGGTGACCTTGCCAGCGACCTCTTTTACAGCGCCCTTGATCTCGTGCTTGGTGCCTTCGGTGCGATTCTTGTCCACGTTGATGCTCCCGTCAGAAGCCTGCGGCGTGCAGGCTCATCCGTTCTAGGCGCGGTATCGTGGAGAGACCGTGACATTGCCGTGCGCAACCTGTTGACGCACTTGCGCCATTCAGTCGCACGACGGTGAAACCCCTGCCGCGCGTATCCTGTGCAGGCTTGCACGACATCGTCTTCGCGTACGCTGCGCAGAGTCGTCGCGTACCCCATGGAATGCTGGATAACGGAGACCGCCATGTTTCGCTCATTGCTCGCCATGACCTTAATGGCCACCGCTTTATCGGCCGCTGCGGCGTCACTGCCGAATCAGCCCGTTGCCGCGCTGGATCTCTCGCGCTACGTGGGCGAGTGGCACGAGATCGGCCACCTGCCGATGTTTTTCCAGCGCAAATGCGTCGACAAGATCACCGCTACTTACACGGCCAACGCCGACGGCACCATCGGTGTCCACAACGCGTGCCGCATCAAGGACGGTTCGATAGATGCCTCCGACGGCGTCGCCCGAAAGGTCGCCGGTCAGCCCGCCGCCCTCCAGGTGCGGTTTGCGCCAGCGTGGCTGTCATGGCTGCCGATGGTGTGGGCCGATTATTGGGTGGTCGATCTGGACGCGAATTATCAATGGGCGGTGGTGGGCGGCCCCAGCCGAAAATATATGTGGGTGCTGTCGCGCAGCCCCAGCATGAGCCGCGCGCTGTTCGATCGGATCAAGGAGCGCGCCAGGCAGCGCGGCTACCCGGTAGACAACATCGTGATGGCGGCACCGCTGAACTGAGCCACCGGGCACAGGCACCGGGCTGCAGCGATGCTCCAGAGAGCATCGACCCGCCATGCTGCACGGCAGCTGGAGTGCCGCCGCGGCGCAGTCTAGACTCGCGGTATGCGCTTACGTGATGCCGGCTTTTTTCTGGCTTTTTCCACCGCCCTGCTGCCGCTGGGCGCAATCGCGCTGGCGCAGATTGGCCTGCCGCTGAATCTGACCGCGTGGTTTCCGCTGGTTTTCATCTTCGGCATCGTGCCGTGGCTCGATGCGCTGTGCGGCGCCGAAACAGCCAACCCGGCGAGCGCCGATGAAAACGCGCAGCGCGAGCAGTCGGCGTATTTCCGCGTACTCACGCTGCTGGTGCTGCCGCTGTGGCTGGCCACGCTGGGCTGGTGCACCTGGCAATTTCTGCGTCTTCCGTTCGGGCCGGCAGGCCTGCTCGGCTGGACGCTGTCGACCGGCGTGATCGGCGGTGTGCTGGCGATCAATCCCGCTCACGAACTGATCCACAAGAGCGGCCGGCTGGAACCGCTGTTTGGCGGCGTGCTGCTGACCAGCGTCGGCTACCAGGGTTTCAAGATAGAACACGTGCGCGGGCATCACCTGCATGTGGCCACGCCCGAGGATTCGTCCTCGGCGCGGCTGGGTGAATCGGTCTACGCCTTCGTACCCCGTGCGCTGTGGCGCAACGTGCGCAACGCCTGGCGGCTGGAGGCGCAGCGGCTGCGCGGACGTGGGCTGCGACCGTGGTCGTGGCGCAACGAGATGGTGGCGTGGTACGCGCTGTGGCTGGTGTTCATGACGGTGTTTGCCGCACTGGGCGGCGCGCGCGGGCTGCTGTTTTTCCCTGTGCAGGGTGTGATTGCCGCGTGCACCCTCGAAGTCATCAACTACATCGAACACTACGGTCTGGAGCGCCGGCAGCTGGCACCCGAGCGCTATGAGCGGGTGACGCACCTGCATTCGTGGAACGCGCCACAGCGCTACACCAACTGGCTGCTGTTCAACCTGCAGCGGCACTCCGACCACCACGCGCAGGCGCGCCGTCGCTACCAGTCGCTGCTGCATCATCCGGACAGCCCGCAGCTGCCGTGGGGCTATGCCAGCATGTTTGTACTGGCCCTGCTGCCGCCGCTGTGGCACCGCGTGATGGATCCGTTGGCTCTGGCCCAGCGCCGCGCGCCGGCCTGACAGCCACAGGCCGCGCCAGCTGGCCGCCCGCCCTGCACGCCGCCGAGACGCCGCGCGCTCGACCATGCAGGCATCGCATCCACCGGAACCTTGTTCGATGACCCTGACACCTGCCATTGCGGATTTTGATGCCCAGCCCATGCGCGATCGCGTGGTGCTGATTACCGGCGGCGCGCAAGGCATCGGCCGCGGCATTGCGCAGGCCGTGCTGGGCGCGGGTGGCTCGGTGCTGATCGGCGATCTGGACGTCGAGGCCGGCCGCGCCTGCATCGACGAATGGCAGGTGGGCAAGCGCGCCGCGTTCAGACGTCTGGACGTCTCCAGCGAAGGCAGCGTCAAGGGCTGGATCGCGGCGGCGCTGAAGACCTTCGGGCGTATCGACGGCCTGGTCAATAATGCCGGCATCGCCGATCCGGATATCGGCAGCTTCGCCGAGCTGAGCCTGGCGCGCTGGAATGCATACCTTGCCACCAACCTCACCGGCGCCTTTCTCTGCAGCAAGCATGCGCTGGCATCGTTGAAAGAAAACCATGGTGCGATTGTGCATATCGCCTCCACCCGTGCGCTGCAGTCCGAGCCGCATACCGAAGCCTACGCGGCGACCAAGGGCGGTCTG
>CBAAAD010000305.1:0-4402 GCA_964658785.1 uncultured Methylobacterium sp. | reverse complement strand
TGGCGGGTTCGGGAAACGGCTGCGTGAAGCGCAACATGGCTCCGCTACTCACGGCATACCGGGTTCCGATAAAGCCCTTGTCTCGGGCATCGAATTCGTTAATCCCATGGATCAGGGCGTCGGCGCGGTGGCGCGCCAGGCGCAGCGCCTGTTCGGTATCAAAAGCCGTCAATGCATCGATGTCGAGGTGTGGCGAAAGTTGTCGACGCAGGAGCTTCTTGCGAGGCATATCTCGCCCGATGACGTAAACCGCGAAGATGAAAAATATCAGTGCAACGCGCCCCCGGGGCTGCATTTCTAGACAGGCAATTGCGCCGACGCTGATGGATCGGCGCAATGAAGGTATGGTTGCGTGCAAGCGCATTGGCCGGTGCGCGCATCACCCATGAACGTTTCGGAGCAGTCATGAGTTCAGCGACAACGTTTGTCGAAGCGCGCGATTTGCTTTTGCGCCATCGCGTCGATTACGACCGTGCCCATGACGAGTTCCGCTGGCCTGAGCTCGGCGATTTCAACTGGGCGCTGGATTACTTCGACGTCATGGCTAACGGCAACGACGATACCGCGCTGTGGATCGTCGATGCAGTGGAACACGAGGGCTGCCGATTTTCATTCGCGCAGATGGCCGAACGCTCTGCACGCGTCGCCAATTTTTTGCGTGAGTTGGGCGTAGGGAGGGGTGATCGGTTGCTGCTGATGCTGGGCAATCAGGTCGAGCTGTGGGATGTGATGCTGGCCGCGATGAAGCTCGGCGCCGTCGTGCTGCCGGCATCGACGCAGCTTTCCACCGCCGACATCGCCGATCGCATCAGCGTCGGCGCCGTTCGATATGTCGTAGTCGGTAGTGCGGAGGCGCACAAGTTTGACGCGATCGATGCAACGCTGGGGCGGATTTCGGTCGGCCATCCGCGCGATGGCTGGATCGATTTGCAGCAGGGTTATGCATCCTCGGCGGTCTTCGTTGCGGATGCGCCGACCCGAGCCACCGATCCGATGCTGCTGTATTTCACCTCCGGTACCACGTCCAAGCCGAAGCTGGTGGCGCACACGCATCAGAGTTATCCGGTCGGCCATCTGTCGACCATGTACTGGATTGGCCTGCAGCCGGGTGACGTCCACTGGAACATCAGTTCGCCCGGATGGGCCAAGCATGCGTGGAGCTGCTTCTTTGCACCGTGGAATGCGCGGGCCTGCGTGTTCGTTTTCAACTTTGCGCGTTTTGTGCCGAAAGATGTGCTCGAGGTGCTGGTGCGCTGCCAGGTCACCACCTTGTGCGCGCCGCCGACGGTCTGGCGCATGCTGGTGCAGGAACCGCTTGCGTCCTATCGCGTGCGGCTTCGCGAAATCGTCGGTGCCGGTGAGCCGCTGAATGCCGAGATCATCGAACGGGTTCGGCAGGCGTGGAGCATCAACATACGTGACGGCTTCGGCCAAACCGAAACCACCTGCGTGATCGGCAATTCGCCCGGGCAGCCACTCGTGCCGGGATCGATGGGGCGTCCGTTACCCGGTTATCGCGTCGCCCTGGTCGATGCCGACGGACAGCTGGCCGATGAAGGTGAGATCGCGCTGCCGCTCGAAGCGCGCCCACTCGGACTGATGGCCGGCTATGCCAACGATGTGCAGGCCACCGCGCACGCGATGCGCGATGGCTGCTACCGCACCTCCGATATCGCCATACGCCGTGACGATGGCTACTACGTTTACGTCGGGCGCGCTGACGACGTCTTCAAATCGTCCGACTATCGGCTCAGTCCGTTCGAGCTCGAGAGTGTCTTGATCGAACACGAGGCTATCGCTGAAGCGGCCGTCGTGCCCAGCGCCGACGCGCTGCGTCTGGCCGTACCCAAAGCGTTTGTCACCGTGCGGCTGGGCTTCGAGGCGGGCCCGGAACTCGCGCGCAGCGTGTTCCGCTTTTCGCGCGAAAAGCTGGCGCCGTACAAACGCATTCGCCGCCTGCAGTTCAGTGAGCTGCCCAAGACGATTTCCGGGAAAATTCGCCGTGTCGAACTGCGTCAACAGGAACTGACGCGCACCGGCGACCCCGAACGTCTGTCCGACGAGTATTGGGAGGAAGATTTTCCCGACCTGCGCTAACGGCATCCGAAATGGCTTGTGCTTCCTCGCTCGCCCTGTGCAGTTAGGGAAATGAAGCGACGTACTACTCGCGCTTCTCGGGTTGAATCATCACCCCGACCACGGCGCCCGAGACGCGATTGATCGCCAGCACCCGAACATGCACCTTGTCGTTCAGCACCGGCCCCTTAGACCCATAAGGCCGCGGCACCACCACGTCCACGCCGCACTCGAGACGCGCGAGCCATCCATTGTGAGTTGACGAACTGAGAACACCGGCGTGGATCTGCCCTGACGCCAACTCTTTCGGCACTTCTTGTTTGATGGCTGACACCGTTTTGGTCTGAT
Source organism: uncultured Methylobacterium sp. (assembly GCA_964658785.1). Lineage (GTDB taxonomy): Bacteria > Pseudomonadota > Gammaproteobacteria > Xanthomonadales > Rhodanobacteraceae > Rhodanobacter. The sequence continues at coordinate 1,978 of CBAAAD010000305.1, read as the reverse complement.
GACTGAGGGACCAGTATGACGAGAATCCGGCGTCATAGCAGTTTTGCCGGTTTCTTTCTCATGGCCGGACGAGTGATCTCTCCAATTCTCTCTTCATCGGGCGTTGATGCGACTGGCGCTTATGCTGCGAGAGTGAATCTCAAGAGGGCTGCGCCATGAGCGACAAAGACGATCCAGGCAAGGTTAACCAGAGCAATCCCAAGCCAGGCGACAAAGGCGCTGCCGGTGTCGACGGTGAAGTGGGCGGAGAGGGACGCGGTCCCGCTTCAGGCTCCGGTGGGAACGGCGGCGACGACAGCAGCCGCACATCTGCGCATGACGAAGATGGCAAGCCGAAACGCCATTGACGCGATATGCGTCGCTCGCGGGTGGCAAGAGTCCCCATGAAGGTCGCTTGCTGCGTGTAACGGGTTTGGTCATTCCGTGGCCGAGTTGGCGCATCGCGCGACGAATCTGCGTTTTCAGGTGTCTTTGTGAAGCACTCGGCCAGAAATAACCAGGGCCTCTTCTCGCGTCAGTCCGAGAATTTGCAGGCACATGGTCGAGGTTCGTTGATCAAGCGGCCCAAGCTCATTGCCTTCGGAAAGCAAGGCCTCCGTCTGCGTTTCCGTCTGCTCAAGAATTGCCAGACGCGCCGCGATCGCGGTAAGGACCGTGCCGCCCACCGCGAGAAAGCACATGGTGCTATCCGCAGCGCCGAAGCGGCCGCTGGAAACGCCGTTCTGAATATCGCGCAGAAGTCGGCGACCTAGTCCGCGCGTCAGCGCCTGTGTTGAAAGTCCTTCGCGCAGTAAAAAGCGTCCCCATACGGCGTCGTCGGACGCGCGGTTTACGGTGTGTCTGATCGAAGCCGCAATGATTTCTGCAGGATCTTCAAAGCTGGTAAGGGACTCTTCCAACACGTTGGCAAAGTCTTCAAAGAACTTGTCGATCAGGGCGATATAGATCGCTTCCTTCGACTCGAAGTGATTGTAAAAAGATCCAAAACCGACGTCCGCCCTGTCTGTGATCTCGTTGATCGCGACACCTTCCATGCCTTTTCTTGACATCAGCTCCAGCGCGGCATCAAGCAGGCGCTCGCGCGTCTGAAGCTTGCGTCGGACGCCCCGCGCCGGCCCAGCACCTGTATCAGCACTCGCCGTCAAGGCGACTTTCACGGCTGATGTACGCCGGTTCTTTTTTACCTTAGGTGCTGGCTCTTTCAAGGCATCGGTAGGAAATTTGGTCATTTTCGTAGCATACGGTAATAGTCATTATTGACATATTTATCAGTTATGACAAAAATATACAAAATAAGAGGAGATAGTGTTGCAGCCACTTGCTCAACAGACCGCCGGGAAAGAAACGGACGCAGCCAACGCAGCGGTGTTGTCAGTCTCCGCCCAGCCTTGCGCAGCAGTCGATGTGCTGATCGTCGGCTGCGGACCGGTGGGAGCGACGCTCGGGGTGCTGCTCGGTGACCTGGGTGTTTCTGTCCGGGTAATCGATTCAGCACAGATGATCCACGAAGCGCCGCGAGCCATCGCACTGGACAACGAGGCACTGCGCATCCTGCAGCAAGCCGGTATCGGTGAAACCGATTTCGAGCGCATCGCCATTCCGCAGGTGCGCATGCGCTCGCCGATGTTCGGTGTATTTGCCCGAATCGACACCACCGGCACGCTTGATGGGCATCCCAAATTGGTGACGTTCTATCAGCCTGACCTGGAGCGTGCCCTGCGTCGCCGGTTGGCATCGCAAAAAACCGTCCATATGACGCTGGGTATTGCCCTGACGGATTTGCAGCAGGATGCCGATGGCGTCAATGTTTCAATGCTTGACGGCAACGGTCTGCCGAACTGGCTGCGAGCCCGCTACGTGATCGGCGCCGATGGCGCAGGTTCGATCGTGCGCAAGCTGATCGGTCAGGATTTTCATGGCCGCAGTTTCGGTGAAGACTGGCTCATCATCGACGCGCTAGACGTGCCGCATCCGATTG
>CBAAAD010000304.1:0-4419 GCA_964658785.1 uncultured Methylobacterium sp. | reverse complement strand
GTGCAGTGGGACGCCACCGCCGAGCGCGCGCGCATCGACCGCATCATGCAGGCTTTCAGCGCCCAGCTTCCCGCGCCGCTGGATGCCACGCTGGGCCACGAGGTGATCTTTATCGCCAGCATGCCGCGTTCGGGTTCCACGCTGGTCGAACACGTCCTGGCCAGCCATCCCGAGGTGGAGGGCGCCAATGAAATTGCCGATCTGCCCCAAGTTATCGACGACGAATCGCGCCGCCGCGGCCAGCCCTTCCCGCAGTGGGTAACCGCCGCCACCGCCGATGACTGGTACCGACTCGGCCAGGACTACCTCACCCGCACCGCGCACTGGCGGGCAAAGCGACCGCGCTTCACCGACAAAAATGTCGTCAACTGGCCGCTGCTGGGTGCCGCGCGCCTCATGCTCCCCGGCGCGAAAATCATCCACTGCCACCGCGACCCGCTGGAAACCTGCTTCTCCTGCTACCGCCAGCTGTTCCGCGACGGCGTGCACTACAGCTACAACCTCGACGAGATGGTCGAGCATTACCGCGACTACCAGCGCCTCAGCGCATTCTGGCTCACACGCCATTCGCAACACGTTCTGGACTTGTCCTACGAAACCCTGGTGCAGCGAACAGAAACACAGATCCGTGAGCTGCTCGCCTTCTGCGACCTGCCCTTCGACGCCTCCTGCCTCTCGCCGCACCAGACCAAACGGGAAGTACTCAGCACCGCCAGCGCGGCGCAGGTCCGCGAACCCATCCGCGCCGATACGGCGCACAGCGATCACTATAAACAGTGGCTGTATTCGTTGCGGCAGCGTTTTTCTAAACAAGCATAGTTTTTTTTAACCACAAATGAGGCGCCATAAAACAAGGCCGCCGGTTACCCGGCGGCCTTGTTGTTTCTACATTTCGTCCCCTCATGCCGCCGCTTGCGACGGCACGAGGTTGGAGTGCACCGCTTAGAAGTCGTACTTCGCGTTGAAGGTCACATAGCGAGGCTGTTCCGTCGCGATAGGGGTGTTGTAGATCGGGTTGTACAAAGACACGCCGTTGCCCTGAGCCGCGGGATCAATGGCGTACTGGCTCGTGTACAGCAATGGCTTTTGCTCATTCAGCACGTTATGCACTTCCGCCTGCAGAGTAAGGTGCTTGTTCGCCCAGTCCGGCGTGTACGTCAGGCTCAGGTTGATCTGGTGAGTCCACGGCGTACGGCCGGTGGCACCCGCGGGAGAAGCCACGCCACCGTAGCCCACGGGGTTGCCGTTGGCATCCAGGACAGTCGAGATACCGCTTGGCACGCCGCCGCAGAAGTGCTCATAGGAGCCGCCGTACAGATCGCCATCGATCGTCGAGCCATAACCGCTCAGACAGACCTTGGGCGCGCCAGACTGCACAATGAAGGTACCGCTGACCATCCACTCTGGTGTGATGGCGTATGAGCCAAACGCCTTGAAGGTATGCTTATGGTCGTTAGCCAAAGGGCCGTTGGTGTTTGCCTGGATGTCTGTGTAATCCCAGTTTGCTGTGGTGCTACCAGAAAAATGGTTGCCCTGGGAGTTCGTGATCTGCCCCGTCGCGGTATCGGTCGGGCCTTCGTCGGTACCGTATGATCGAGAAAACACGTAGTCAAGTTTGCCGAACCACTTGCCGTCCCAGGTGTGCTGTAGATAGGTATCCAGAGCGTAGTACTTGCGCGTTGGCTTAACAGGGTATGTAGAGAGAAAACCTTGCAGTACGCCCTGCCCGGTGTTCGGGTTCCACGTGACAATACCGCCTGGTTCCGGAATGTAATTGGTCTTGCCCGGATTGACCAAGGCGCCAACGATATTGCCATTCGGCAAGACGAGATTGGTGTCATCAATGAAGTTTCCGGTCCTCTGGTAGGTCCCCTGCATACCGAATACCAGACCGGTGTCACCGAACAACTTCTGGAAGCCCAGCACGTATTCGTCCTGATAGGACGCCTTGAGATTGTTCGAAGCATAGTCCCTGACGTTGCCGGGAACGCCGTTCTCACCATCCGGCGAGTAGTAGCCTGCCTTTGTTACACCCGGAGCCAGCGCTACGGGTACCGGAGTCAGCCCGGTTGGAACTCCGTTGGCATTGATGCCGGTGTAGGTGTAGGTAACTTCACCGTTGATCGTGCCAAAGGCCGAGTTACGCGTGGCTAAGCCCGACGGCAACGACAGGTAATAACGTCCCGCATTACCAAAGACCTTCATCGTGCTGTCGCCAAACACGTCCCAGCTGAAGCCAAGACGTGGGGCCCACTGCGGCTTAGTTTCGCGCACGTACGCAACACCGAGGGGCCCGAGGTTTTCGAACTGATCGTTGCGAAGGCCAAGGTCGAGTAACAGGTTTGGCGTTGCCTGCCATTTGTCCTCGACATACTGTGCCTTCTGGCGAACAGCCAGATTCACGTCGGAACCGAACAAACTCTGCTGGACGTAATTGCCGGCAACAGGAGGCGTTAGATAAGGCGCAGGGTTGGAGCCCGAAGTGTAAGGGGGCAATCCATTAATGTAGGTGTAAGCACCGCCGCCAAGCGTCGTAAAACCGTCATGATCGTCGCGGTATTGGATATTGTCGATACCAAACTTTACGTCATGGTCAGGCGTAACCTTCCAATCTAAATCGACGCGCAGGTTGGCTGTCTTGGTTTTATGATCCGGGTTCGGCAGGGTGGTATCAACCAGGTTCGGAATGGTTACGCCGGCTGGAACAGTTACGCCTTGACCAAATTGGACCGGCGCCACGTCCTGAGGACCCGCGAAGGCGGAATAGTATTTGCCGGTCATCAACCCGTACTGCATTTCGAGAGTGAGGTTGTCGGTAATGTAAGAGGTGTACTTGAGGATGCCGACTTTGAAGGTGTTCTTGTGCGTAATGCCTGGGCCGTAAAGCGAACCTACGGACTGATTTGAGTAATCATAGTTGTAATAATTGTTGCTGGTCTGCTGCTGCTGGGTTTGTACGCCCGTGAATTCAAGGACGTTGCTGTCGTTGATGTTCCAGTCCAGCTTGCCGTAAAGCTTGGGCGCCAATGTGGTCCTTGACTGGAAGAAACCCGACGGCGCCGTCAAGCCATTGTTGCCAAGACCATCCTGCTGGCTGTCATGCTGCCACTCAGCGGTGATGTAGAAGAACAGTTTGTCCTTGATCAGCGCTCCGCTAAGATAGGCGTCGTATACCGTTTCCCAGTCGCTATTCTGTTTTCTGCCATAGTCGATCTGGCCGTAGCCCACAGGATAGGCAGTGGTACCCTGCGTTGGGTTCAGGTATGTCTGACCCGTACCAAAAGTGCCCGTCTTTGGGTCGAATCCATTCGTCAAAGCACCGACCGGCGTATTTGGATTGTTGTAATTGATATTGTCGTAGTTGCTTTCGGCAAAGGACGGTTGCCAGGACACATAGACACCGGCGTGGAAGTCGTTGCTGCCACGCTGGCCGATCTGGCTGATCACGCCGCCGGTCGAACGGCCGTATTCAGGACCGTAGCCCGAGGTGATGGTCTGCTGCTCTGCAATGGCGAAGTACGGCAGCGCCACGCCGCCCGCTCCTCCGATCGGATCGGTGGTGTTGAAACCGTTGAGGTAATAGGCGTTTTCCACGACGCTGTTGCCGCCGATGGAAACCAGCGGCGTGCCGGTCGGACCGACGCCTAGGCTGGCGCCACCGGCGCTCACGCCAGGCGCTAGTAGCGCGATGTCTTCCGCGGTGTGAGCCAGCGGCAGCGACTTCAGCTGCTCCGCAGTAATGACCTGATTCTGCCGGGTGGAAGAGACGTCGATAGGCGGCAGTTTGTTGGCCGACACCGTCACGGTCGAAAGATTCTGGGCATTAACGCCGCCACTGCTAACTTCGGAAGCGGCAAACGGCACATTGGTGCCACCGGACACGGTCACCTGCACATGGTCGTGCGAGGCCACCACCTTGCCGTCCTGCAACAGCGACACGGTGTAGTTGCCAACGGGCAGCTGGTTGGCGCCAAAGCGGCCATCTTTGCCAACGGCCACTTCACGTGTCAGACCGGTGCTGCTACTTACCACTCTGACCGTTTCACCGGCTGCCACCGGCGCAGTGCCAAACACCGACCCCGTGGTGGCCTGTGCAAGTACCTGCCCCGAGACACCAAATCCCACGGCAATAGCGAGTGCCAGTGCGGTATGACGAACGATCACGCTGTTACGTCGTGCGCTTTTCCCATCAGATGCGAGTGCAAGCTTTTTAGCATTCATCAAATAGATCCCCAGTGGCAAGAATGTCGACCCTTAAAAACACAAAAAAAATGAATTACGCCGGTCCAATAGCTCCGCATTAGCCGGTTAGGCCAATGCCAAATCCAAAGCTTCAATAGCTCCCATAACAAGGGGAAGTAGGCGAAAAACCCGCAACGGTCGCCCTTCGTTCACACGCTTGTAGCAATCTGAATACAG
>CBAAAD010000303.1:0-4432 GCA_964658785.1 uncultured Methylobacterium sp. | reverse complement strand
GGCTATCCGCCGGACGATCACGCGGCCGTGCTCCGCGCGTTTCATCACCACTTTCGCGGCATCAATGGCAACGGTATCGATGACAGCAGGCTGGATGCCGACGATCTGCGCATCCTGTATGCGCTCACGCGCCAGCTGATTTCTGCCGAGCGCTGAGGCCGCTGGCGGCACAACGGCTTGTTGCCGTTACGGGCTGGCGCCGCTCGCGGAAGTGGGCCGTTGCACGATGGTGCCGATCGGTGCCTGACCGATGATCTCCATGGGCAGTCCGTCCGCTTTGAGCTGCGGCATCAGCGCGGGATCGATCACTGCGATGGCACTGGGTGCATCGCGCCAGCGCTGTTCGAAAGCGCCCACGCTGGCGACGAAACCGTTCGGTCGCGATGCGATGCCGGGCCTGATGTCGTCGGTATCTTCATCGGCTACGGTCACCAGACGCCCGAGATAAAAAGGTAATCCGCGCACGTAGGCATGGACGGTGAAAACCTCGGTATCGTCATGCAGCGCCGGCAACATCAGCTTCGCCACGGGCGCGGCCGAAAGACTGCCGGCAAGATTTCCCACGCTGGCAAACAGCGTCTGCCAGACCAGCAGAGTGGAAAATCCAAGCAGGCAAATCATCAGGGTTGGGCGGTTCTGGCGCGCCACCAGGTAAGCGCTGACGGCGCTGACAATGGCCAGCGCGCCCAGCCCGCGGGTCAGCCAGACCAGCGCGGGATGTAAATCGGTGTGCTGGGACAGATGTCGCGTCGACAGCGGCAGCAGCAGCGCCAGCACGGCAAAGGCCGCCGCCAGGGCGGCTACCCACAGCAGGCGCCGCCTGATCTCGACAGCGCTCAGCATCGACAGGCGCCGAGCAATCAGCATGGCCAGCGCCGGAAAAATCGGCAGGATGTAGAACGGCAGCTTCGAGTGCGATACGGAAAAGAAAACGAACACCACCGCGATCCAGCAAACCAGAAAACGGTCGGCCGGCGCGCCTTTATGCAGGCTGCGCAGCCCCGCACGACTGAACGGCAAAAACGCTACCCAGGGGAACAGGCCGCCCAGCACCACGGGGATGAAAAACCACCACGGCCGCTCGCGGTCAAACACGTTGGCGACAAAGCGGCTGAACTGCTGTTTGATGAAAAAGTATCCGAGAAAGTCCGGGTGCTTCAGGCTCACGGCAATGAACCACGGTGCCGCGATCAGCAGCGCGAGCAGCAGGCCCCAGCCGATCGTCATGCGGCGAAGGATGCTCCAGTCCCTTTCCCACAGCATGAATACAGCGAGCGTTGCCGCAGGCAGCACGAAGCCAATCAGGCCCTTGGACAGCACCGCCAGACCCAGGCACGCCCAGCCGATGAGGTTGAAGCGCGTACGCTTCGCCTGCGCCACAGGGTCGAACTGCGCCACCAGAAAAAAACAGATGGCGATGGAGAGAAACGCCGCCACACCCATGTCGATGGTGCCGATATGCGCGCCGGCCACGAACAGCAGCGAACTGCCCAGCACCAGCGCTGCGGTCCAGCCTGTCCGGCGACCGTACAGCCGGCTGCCGGCCCAGCCGACCGCAACGATGGCCAACAGGCCGGTGAGCGCGACCCAGATCCTGGCGCTCCATTCGTGTACGCCAAAAATGCCGTAGAAGAACGCGCTGGCCCAGTATTGAAGTGCAGGCTTGTCGAAAAAGTTGAAGCCATCGAGCCGGGGCGTCAGCCAGTCGCCAGTGACGAACATTTCCCGCGCCACCTCGGCGTAGCGACCTTCGTCAGGCTCACCGAGTGGACGAAGATTCAAACCGGCAAACCACAGCACAAGGCCGCCGACGGCCAACGCGCTCCAGAGCCCCACGCGCAGCAGCGGATGCAGTGTCGACCGTGCGCCGGTTTCGTTCTTGCCGGGCACATCGAACATTGGGTAGCCGCTCATCGCGCTTGCGCCGATCGATGTCGTGTTTGCGCCGCCGTGACGTTGGCCGTGCGATGCCGGGATCGCGCGTCACGCGCGCGAAGCTGCTCTGTCTTGACTGTGTGGTTCACGCGTCACCGCAATGAATGAGATGGAGTCTTTCACGCGTCATCCGACGCTGTGAGCCGCGTCCGTTCCATCGAACCCTTTTTTGTGTCCCCCCATCCTGATCGCCAAACCTTTGAGCTTGCTTAGCAACCTTATACGCGCCCATTGTGTCGAAACGTCGCAGCAGCCCATGAGGTTCGCTCGGGGTCCGACGCCGTCGGATCTGTTCCAAACACGATCACCTATCGGATCGCTGCGGAAAATGCTCGGGTATATTGGCCAGATGCCTTTTATGCCAGGTGCTTAATGCGTCGATCTTTTTTTCACCCCGGCGGGTCGCTCAGCGCATGGCTGTGGCTGCCGTTCTGGCTGACGATGGCAACGGTTGCCATTTTTCAGCACGGGCCGATGCCGATGTTCTCCACGCGCGCGCTATCGGTCGCGTGGGAGATGTGGCACCGGCACAGTTTTCTGGTGCCTTATCTCAATGGAGCGCCCTACAGCGATAAGGCGCCGCTGCTGTTCTGGCTGATCCAGATGGGGTGGGCCGTGGGTGGCGTGGGCGATGTGTGGCCGCGATTACTCGAAGTGCTGTTCGGCGCGACGGAGCTGGTTCTCGTTGGCGTGCTGGCGCGCCGCCTGTTTCCGTCGAGCCACTGGGCGCATCATGCCGCGCCCTGGCTGCTGCTCACCTTCACCTACGGGTTTCTGTTCGGCCTGCAGGTGATGTACGAAGTGCTGCTGGCGGTGTGCGTGCTTACCGCGCTGCTGGCGCTGGTGCCATCGGCGCGACGCGAGCAGCCGCGGTTCGTGCTGTTTGCGCTGGCGATCGGGCTGGGCTTGCTCACCAAGGGACCGGTGATGCTGCTGCACGTGGCGCTTCCGTGGTTGCTCGGCCCGTGGTGGAACGCGTGGGCCCAGCGCGCGCCTCGCCGCTGGTACGGGCAGGGCGCGCTGGCGCTGCTGGGCGGTTGCGCCATGCTGGTGGTGTGGGCGCTGCTGGCCGCGCAAGCGGGCGGCGCCGAGTACCAAAACCAGCTGCTTTTCCATCAAACCGCGGGACGGGTGGTCAACGCGTTCGCTCACGCCAAGCCGCTGTGGTGGTATTTGCCGCTGCTGCCGGTGGTGATTTTTCCGTTCGCGCTGTGGCCGCGCATCTGGCTGGCGCTGGGCACGCTGCGGCGTCCGCTCGATAGCGGCACGCGATTTCTGATCGCGTGGCTGGCGCCGGTGCTGCTGGCCTTTTCGCTGATCAGCGGCAAACAGCTCTATTACCTGCTGCCGGAGTACGCGGGGTTTGCCCTGTTGCTGGCCGCCGTGCTCGCGCGGCGGCACAGGCAAGAGGCGGGGCAGCCGCGCAACGGCTGGCTCGGTCCGTGGCCGCTGGCGCTGGTGAACCTGGGGCTGGCACTGGCGCTGATCCTGCTGCCGTCGCTGGTCGGGCATGGGCGCGTGCATTCGCCGGTGCTGATCGCGTTGGCGCCGGTGAGCATGTACTTTGGCCTGGCCTATCTGCTGCTGGGAGGCGTGCTGTTGTTGCGTGGCAGCGGCGAACTCGTGCGCATCGCGGTCGTCGGGACGATCGGCGCCGTGGTCGCCAACGGATTGTTCAGCACCACGCTGTGGCCGGCATTCAACCTGCAGCCCGCTGCCGACGTGCTGTCGCAGGCGCAGGCTCGCGGCCAGTCGATCGCCAACCTCCAGACGTACGACGGCCAGTTTCATTTTCTCGGCCGGCTGACCCAACCCATTGAGCCGCTGCATACCGAAGCGGAGCTGCAGGCCTGGGCTGCGGTGCATCCTGACGGGCTGGTCATCAGCTATCCGGATTCGTCGACGCCGGCGATGATTCAGCACGCGGTTTATATGCAACCGTTCCGCGGCGTATGGATGGCTATATGGTCGGTGCCCGCTCTCACGTCGGCGCACACGGTTCGCTGGCCGCCAACGGCGTATCAACCGCCGAGTCCCGTTGAGAAGCTGATTCGATAACGCGAGTTTCCACGGTAAAGACGCCGTCAATAAAGACAGGCTGCCACGGTAACGGCGACCGGGCAGCCTGCACCACGTTTAATCGTTCGGCTTGCCGGCCAGTCGCCGCGCCGCGCGTTGCTCCATCCAGTCGTACAGCACCGGCAGCAGGATCAGGGTCAGCAGGGTCGAGGTGATCAGACCGCCGACGACGACCGTCGCCAGCGGCCGCTGCGTTTCCGCACCCACCCCGCTGGAAAGCAGCATCGGCACCAGGCCGAGAATCGCCACGCTGGCCGTCATCAGCACCGGACGCATGCGCAGCGCCGTGCCGCGGATCACCGCATCACGCACGCCCAGTCCCTTGTCGCGCTGCTCGTTCAAGAAGCTCACCAGCACGATGCCGTTCAACATCGCCACGCCGAACACGGCGATAAAGCCGATCGCCGACGGTACCGAC
>CBAAAD010000302.1:0-4450 GCA_964658785.1 uncultured Methylobacterium sp. | reverse complement strand
CATCGGGCTTCTGGCAGTTTCTGCTGACGTCCACCAACGTGCATTTTGTGCCGGGACACCGGCTGCTGACCTGGTTGGCCTATTCGATCGCGCCGATGAACTTCGTGCTCGCCGTCGGCCTGCTGATGCTCTTTCAGCTGGGCTCAGCCTTCTATCTTTACCGCATTCTCGGAATCATGCAGATCGGCAGCGGTCAACCGATCTGGCTAGCGATGTATTGCTCTTCCAACTTGCTGGCGTTCGGCCTTATCTGGTGGGCGCATGCGCAGCATCGCGCACCTTACGTGCTGCTGGATTTGTGCGCGATTTATCATTACTTGATCTGGTTGCGTCAAGGGGGCCGGCGTGAGCTGGCGTGGATCGGCTTTGCTTACCTCGGCGCGCTATGTTTCTACGAGAAAGCGGTTTTTATTCCGCTCCATATGCTGGTGTTCGGTCTGTTGTTGCACTCGCGCGACTTTTTCAGGCCGAGCTTGCGCAAGGCGTGGCCATCGTTGGTTCTACTGGTAGCTTCTGCCGGCTATGTCCTGGTTTATCTACTCAGCCATCAGTCGCATCTGCAGGAGGAATTCCACCAGATGATCGGTGCGCTGCCGGATTCAACACTTCGCACACATCTCTACAACCTTCCTCCTTTAGGCGTCCAGGCTGTGCTGGCGCAACGGGCATTCAGCAGCGAGTGCGGGTTTCTTGAGGTGCTGGCCTCATCCGTGAGTGGGCTCAGTGCCGAAGGTGACTGGGATATTCGCCTGGACGGTTTTACGTTCCGATTCGTCCTTATCGTTGTTTTTTATCTTGCACTGGCCGGCTGGACGGCATGGCGGGTAAACGGTGGCTGGAAGCTGATGCTGGGTATGTTGATCGTTGCCGGCGCGGATTTTTTGCCGTTGGCGCTGTCAGACCGCGGCACGATTTTGGGTAACGTCATCGTGCATCAGTACCGCTACTACTACGAAGAGTTGCATCTGCTGGTGATCTTTGGCGGCCTTTGGACGATGCGTGTGCTGGCCAATCGCCCTTTGTTGCAAAATAAGGCCAGGCTGCGGCTGTTAGCTATGGTTGCCTTACTTGTCTACGCGTCCTTGAATCTGCTGAATTTATGGCACGCGGGACAGCGTTCTTCCGGTTCAATGTTTTCTTATTACCGGGCGACTCACGCCTACATGGGGCATTTGCGACACGACCTGTCACGCCTCCACGAAACCGCTCCGGTGTTCGAAAACAGCTCGATTCCCGGTTACCTATCAGTGTTTGGTCTTGTCCGCGATACCCGCGTACTGGTGCCGTTGTTCGTCCCAGATAGCCGCTTCGACGTGGATGCACCTGTGCGTTATCGAGTTCGTGAAGATGGCCACGTGGATCAGGTGGGGCAGAAAAAGACGTCGAAGGACCGCAGTTGAGTTGGCGACGACCGGGTTGCGGCAAGCTGATTGGATATGTTGCGGGGCTTATATATTCTGAAAAGAGGATGTCGACCTGATGGTTGACGGCCCCGAAGGGGCAAAATCGCTGTGCCCTATACTGTCGTGATCCGTTGACTGAAGCCACGTATGCGCCTGAGCACCATCAAACTTGCCGGTTTCAAGTCCTTTGTGGACCCGACCACCCTGCAGCTGCCGAGCAACATGATCGGCGTGGTGGGGCCGAACGGCTGCGGCAAGTCGAACATCATCGACGCGATCCGCTGGGTGATGGGCGAGAGCGCGGCCAGCCGCCTGCGCGGTGACTCACTGACGGACGTGATCTTCTCTGGCTCCAATTCGCGCAAGCCAGTCGGTCAGGCCACGGTCGAGCTGATCTTCGACAACAGCGACGGTTCGGTGCAGGGTGAATACGGCCAATATGCCGAGATCTCGGTGAAGCGCCAGGTCACCCGTGACGGCCAGTCGGCCTATTATTTGAACGGCACGCGCTGTCGTCGCCGCGACATCACCGATCTGTTCCTCGGCACAGGCTTGGGTCCGCGAAGCTACTCGATCATCGAGCAGGGCATGATCAGCCAGATCATCGAGGCGCATCCCGAAGAGCTGCGCACGCATCTGGAAGAGGCTGCCGGCATCTCCAAGTACAAGGAGCGGCGCAAGGAGACCGAGAGTCGCATCAAGGCCACCCGCGAAAATCTCGATCGCGTGCGCGACGTGCGCGACGAGGTCGACAAGCAGCTCGACCACCTCAATCGCCAGGCCCGCGCCGCCGAGCGCTGGAAGGCCCTGAAGGAAGAGCAGACGCGCAAGGAAGCCGAGCTGCGCGCGCTGGAATACCGCGGCCTGAAAAGCCAGCACGATGGCGAAGGCGCTGACCTCTCGGCGGCCGAAACCGACATCGAGAAGCAGCTGGCCGGCCAGCGCCAGATCGAGGCGCAGCTGGAAACCGTGCGCGAGCGCCATACCGGCGCCAGCGAGCACCTCAACAGCGTCCAGGCCGAGGTGTACAAGGTCGGCGCCGAGATCGCCCGCGTCGAGCAGCAGGTGCGCTACAGCCGCGAGACCGCCGATCGCCTGCAGCGCGCGCATGCCGACGCCGAGCGCGAGCACGCCGAGCTGGCGACGCATATCGCTACCGACCGCGAACAGGTCGAAACCCTGCGCACCGCGCTTGCCGAAGGTGAGCCCAAGCTCGAAGCGCTGCAGCAGTTGCAGGACGACACCGCCGAAGCCCAGCGCGAAACCGAAACGAAGCTGGCCGACTGGCAGCAGCGCTGGGACAGCCATACCCGGCATGCCGGCGAATCCAGCCGCGCGGCCGAAGTCGAGCGCACCAAGCTCAATTACCTCGATCGCCAGAGCGTCGATCTGTCCAAGCGCCGCGAGGCGCTGGAAGCGGAGCAGAAGGCGACCGACGTCGCCGCGCTCGACGCGGCCGGCGAACAGCTGCATGCCGATCACGACACCCAGCGCGAGCGCGTCGAAACGCTCGGCAGCCTGCTCGATCAGCACAAGCTCAGCCACGAAAAAGTGCTCGACGAAGAGCGCCAGGTGCAGTCCAGCCTCAACGAGGCGCGCCAGCAGCTGCAGTCGGCTCGCGGTCGCCATGCGTCGCTGGAAGCGCTGCAGCACGCGGCCCTGGGGCAGGAAGAGAGCGCCGCCAGCGGCTGGCTCAGCCGGCTGGGGCTGAACAAGTCGCGCCGCCTCGGCGAAGCCTTGCAGGTCGACGCGGGCTGGGAAACGGCGGTGGAAACCGTGCTGGCCGGTCTGCTCGACGGCGTGCTGGTCGACAGCCCGCTGGGCCTGGTGTCGGAATTCGATAGCCTGGGCGAGGCCGATATCGCCTTGCTGGCGTCCGCCCACGGCGGCCAGGGCGCCGCCGACACGCTGGCCGCTCGCGTGCAGGGTCCGATCGCCGCGCTGCAGCTGTTGGCGAACGTGCAGACGGCCGACACGCTGGAGGAAGCGAGCCGGCGCGTGGCGTCGCTGCGCCCCGAGCAGTCCATCATCACCCGCGATGGCGACTGGCTGGCGCCGCAGTGGGCGCGCGTGCGCCGCGCGCAGGGCAATCAGGTTGGCGTGCTGGCGCGCGAGCGCGAATTGCGCCTGCTAACCGAGCAGATCGCCGCGCTGGAAGCGCAGCTGGAAGAAGACGGCGAGCGGCTGGAAAGCCTGCGCACCGGCAAGTTTGAAGTCGAGCGGGCGCGCGACGATGCCCAGCGCGAGCTCTACAACGCGCATCGCAAGCAGTCCGAGCTGGCCGGCCAGCTGCAAAGCCACCGCGGCAAGCTGGAAACCGCGCGTGCGCGCGCGGCCAAGGTCGGCGAAGAGCTCGACGATCTGGCCAACCAGCTCGACGAGCTGCAGGGCCAGACCCGGGAAGCTCGGGCCCGTCTGGACGAATCCGTCGGCCTGATGGGCGATCTGGAAGACGAACGCCGCGCGCTCGAAAACGAGCGGCGCACCCTGCTCGAAGCGCGCGAAGAAGCGCGCATGAACGCGCGCGAGGCGGCCGACCAGTCGCACGCGCTGGCGCTCGGTCTGGAGTCGCGCCGGTCATCGCTGTCGTCGCTGGAACAGTCGCTCGCCCGCATGGATGCGCAGCTGGCGCAGATCGCGGCGCGGCGCGCCGACATCGTCGAACAGCTGGCCGCCGGTTCCGATCCGATCGCCGAACTCGAAGCCGAGCGTCAGACCTATCTCGACCAGCGTCTGCTGGTCGACAGGCAGCTGGTCGAAGCGCGCCGCGCGCTGGACGACTGCGACGGCGAATTCCGCCGCCTGGAGCAGGAGCGCCAGCGCGCCGAGCACGGCCTCAGCGCCCTGCGCGAAGCGCTGTCGCAAAAGCGGCTGGCCGCGCAGGCGCTGCAGATGCGCGCCGAGCAGCTGGCCGAAGCGATCCGCGAATCCGGTCTGGAACTCGAGACGCTGCTGGCTGAACTGGCCCAGGACATCGACGCCAGTCAGTGGCGCCAGCAGCTGGTCGAACTGGGCCAGAAGATCGTGCGGCTGGAGCCGGTCAACCT
>CBAAAD010000301.1:0-4465 GCA_964658785.1 uncultured Methylobacterium sp. | reverse complement strand
CGGCGGCTTCCAGTCCGCCGGAATATCCGACGCGGTCTGGATCATGTCGGGCGTGATCTTTGATGCGGCGGCGTTCTGTGCCAGCAAGACGGGCGAGGCAACATAGACGATGCCGGCAAGCGAAACGAGTGCCGAGGCCAGGGCGGTTTTTTTCATGGGCAGATGATCCTGTGAGGGGCTTCAGAAAGCGTTGTCGAGCCCGCACTCTCTCAGAAGCGCACCGCAGCGAACAGAGCTTTCGCGTTTACAACCGATTACAGTTAACCCCGCAAGCGGCCGACGCGCACGGCGCTTACGCCCGGAAACAGGCTCTTGAACTAGTTGGTCGCGGTCAGGCATTGCAACTATTTGCCGGTCCGACGCGCGCCATCCTGTTCAAGATAGACAACAAGATAAACATCCAGCGTTGAACAGGGGAATGCATGAGCGCCAGATTCTGGTTTTCAGCCGGTGTGCTGTTCGTGGTTTGTTTTTGCTTGTTCGCAGTCAAGCACCATCGCGCAAAAGTTCTGGCACAACAACAAACGCAGGCTGCTATTGTCGATTCCACGACGGCTGTGCCCCCGAGCAATCCTCAGTCGCAGCACGGTGTTTCGCCCGTGGTGCATGGCCTTCCCACCAGCAAAGATACTGGCGATCTGGCGATGGAGTGGAATGTCTGGGTCGTGGCTGAGCGTACGACTGAACACGGTTCTGCTGCGCAGATTGAGAGTCGACTTCCTTGGCTCACGGTGGAAAGGCAGAAAATAGCCGGCATGCCAATGCGCGATGGATGCGCACACAGCACGCAGGAAGCCGAAGTCGATTCAATGGACGCGGACATCGTGTACTTCAAAGCCAGGATGCAAGACTTCCATTCGCACAAGGTCGACTCTCCGGACGAACAAGACGCGGCACAACACGCCCGGAACGCCGCGAACCGCGCTGATCAAATGGCAATGAAATGCGTTACTCCATAAGTTTGTCGGCAGCGCAAACAGCGGCGTAACCACGACGGTGGGGTTGATGCAATTACAGGCGACAAGGCCGGCGGATACCTAACCATCCTTGCGTTTTCTCCGCTTACCCTCGATTTGGGGGTGTGGCTAATTGACTCTCTTGACCATGTCGGATTTTCTGGCACTTTCATCAGGCTACCGCGACTGATGGCGGCCTTTCCGGCGGGGGCGTTGCTGCCATCGGGAAGCTCTGCGATATGTCAGACGCATCATTCGTCCGTCACGCGTCAGCCACCAAAGGATTTCCATGCGCCACCTCCTGATTGCCGCCAGCAGCCTGCTTCTGACGCTCGCCCCCGTCGCTGGCTGGAGCGCCCCGGTGCCCGCGGCGGACCGCACCGAACGCGTGCTGCAGCAGCTGTCCGATGCGCCGGGTCCATCCGGCTTCGAGGAGCCGGTGCGGGCGATTATGGTGCGCGAGATGAAGCCGCTGGCCAACAGCATCACCTACGACGGCATGGGCTCGGTGATCGCGCGGCACGGTTCGTCCGGCCCGCGGATCATGCTCGATGCGCATATGGACGAGCTGGGCGGCATGGTGCGGCGGGTCACCGCCAACGGCTTTCTGTCGATGCAGATGCTGGGCGGTTGGCTCGATCAGGCGCTGCCGGATCAGCGCTGGGTGATCCTCGGCTCGAAGGGGCCGGTGGAAGCGGTGACCGGCATCCGCGATATCCATGTCGTTCCCGTTGCCGAGCGTTCCACCGTCTTCCCGCGCGACAGCATGTATCTCGACGTCGGCGCGAAGACCGCCGATGAGGTGCGCGCGCTGGGGGTCGAGCCGGGCGATCCGGTGGTGCCGGATTCGCGCTTCGAGGTGCTCAACGGCACAAGTCGTTACCTCGGGAAGGCGTGGGACGATCGCGTCGGTTGCGCCGTGATCATCGAAGCCTTGCGTCGGCTCAGCAGCAGCGGTCATCCCAATCAGCTGTTTGTTGCTGCCACTACGCAGGAGGAGATCGGCCTGCGCGGCGCGCGAACCGCTGCCGAGGTGATCAAGCCGGACATCGGTATCGCGATCGAGGGCGGCATTACCGGCGATAGCCCGGGACGCAATCCGGAGGAGACGCAGGCCGTGCTCGGCGGCGGCCCGGGCATGTTTCTGTACGACACCTCCGCGTTGCCGAACCGCCGGATGGTGGAGCTTACCGAGCAGGTCGCCGCGGATCATCACATCCCCCTGCAGCGCGATCTCGTGCAGGGCTATGGCGACGACTCCGCCGAAATCCAGGAGTCCAGCGGCGGTGCGCCCACGATAAATCTGGTGGTGCCGGTGCGCTACACGCATGCCCACAACGGCGTGATGGACCGCGCCGATTTCGATCGCATGGTGGACCTGGTCGTGGCCATGATCCAGAAGATCGATGCACGCACGGCAGCGCATCTGCGCGACTTCGCGCCGGACGCGGCAACGCCCTGAGCAGTTCACGCCAGCGGAGCAAAAGCGCAACAAAGGTCGGCATGCGCCTGAACGAGCGACTCCTGCGATAGCTGCTACGTGAGGAGTCAGTCGTTCTTGGACTGGGGAAGTTTTTTGCTGACTGACTCGATGAGCACATCGTGCCGGTCTGACTTGAGCTCGATGAGGTGATCCATGCGACGTTTGCACAATCTCTTGCTTCTGCTCGGCCTGGCCGTGAGCTGCGCCGTCTCGCATGCGGCCGATAGCGCTGCACCTTTCACCATGCACGAGGTCGGCAACGGTGTCTGGGCGGCCGTGGCGTTACCGGACAGCAAGGCCGGCAGCAACGCCGGTTTCATCATCGGCGATGACGGCGTGCTGGTGGTGGACAGTTTCGAAGATCCGGAGGCCGCGCAGGCGCTGTTGAAGGTCATTCGGGAAAAGACCGCGCTGCCGGTGCGCTATGTGGTCAATACCCACTACCACCTCGATCATGTGGCCGGCAATGGCGTGTTTCAGGCCGCTGGTGCGGTGATTCTGGCGCAACGTAACGTGCGGGCATGGGAAAGGACCGAAAACGCGAAATTCTTCGGCGACACGATCACGCCAGCGCAGAAAAAGATGGTGCAGTCGTTCGTGCTGCCCAGCATTGTTTACGGGCAGGGTATCGAGCTGTATCTCGGCCAGCGCAAAGTCGTCGTGCGCGTGATGCCGGGGCATACCGGTGGCGATTCGGTTGTCGTGGTGCCCGATGCGGACGCGGTGTTCACCGGCGATCTTTTCTGGAATCACTGCCTGCCGAATCTGATCGATGCGGACACGGCGGCTCAGATGCATACCAACGCTGTATTGCTCCAGGACTATCGCGATGCTGCCTTCGTGCCGGGACATGGTGAGGTCGGCCATGCCGCCGACGTGGCGGCATTTCACGATTATCTGGCGGCCTTGCGCCAGGCGATAGCGACGGCGCAAGGCAAGGGCGAGCAGGGCGCGTTGCTGCAGCAGAGCGTGTTGGCCGAGTTGAAATCCAGCTATGGCGGCTGGAACTACTTCGACTATTTCGCCAAGAAAAACATCGGGCAAACGGTGGATGAACTTGCCGGCAAAAAGCGCCGGCCGGTGCCGTTGCCGTAGCCGTAGCCGGCTGGCGGAACGGGCGTCCAAACAGCATGCGCTCTGTCGCGGTCCATGGTTTGCACCGAGGGATGAGCCTCCTTTGCCGCGTGATGGTTCGACGCGCAGTCGAAGAACCCTACTGTCTCGAAGCAGGCCAAGGCGCCGCGGGTTTCTCGACGGGCCACTGGCGAGCCGGATGCGGTTCTGGCATAACGCGTTTACGCGTCCCGCTGGACGGGAGCTGAGTTCCAGTCCCATACATTCCCAACCCATGTAAGGACTTGCCATGGCTAGCCTGGTTGCGCGTTCGGGGACGCGGCGTGCGGACGATGTGTTTTTCACCGCCATGTCCTTGCTGATGTTGCTGATTGTGCTGGTCGGCTTTGCGCCGAGTTACTTTTTGCAGGGCGCCGTGTTTGCGCATTTGCCGAGCCTGCTGGTGCATCTGCACGGCGCGGTGTTTTCGGCGTGGATCATTCTTTTCGTCATTCAGTCGAGCCTGGTCTCGGCGGGGAATATCCGGCTTCATCGAAAGCTGGGTGTGCTGGGCGCCGTGATCGCCGGACTGATGGTGGTACTCGGTGTGCTGGCGCCCTTCGGCACCTTGCGGCGAGCGGCGGTGTTGCCGCCGTTCTTTACGCCGGCGTCGTTTCTGATCGACAACGTCATCGGCATCCTCATCTTCGGCGCTTTCGTGGCGGTGGCGATCTGGAAGCGCAGCAACGCCAGGGTGCACAAGCGGGTGTTGCTGATTGCCAACGTGATGCTGATGCCGCCTGCGCTCGGGCGCATACCGTTTATGGAAACCCATCCCGCGCTGATCGGTGTGATTCCGCTTGGCATGATTGCCGCGCTATTGGTGTTCGACCTGTTCACCTGGCGACGCCCACTGGCCGTCACCGTGATCGGCGGCCTTATCTTCGTGGTCGCCAACCCGATCATGGATGCC
>CBAAAD010000300.1:0-4470 GCA_964658785.1 uncultured Methylobacterium sp. | reverse complement strand
ATCCGCATGCACGAGGCGCGCGATGTTCGGCTCGAAAAGGCCTCCGGCACCCCACACGCCTAGCAGCGTCAGCACCACGCCGAGCAGGCCACCGACGAAACCTATTGTGGCTGACTCGATCAGGAACTGCCGGTAGATGGCCGCACGCGAGGCGCCCAACGCGCGGCGTATGCCGATTTCCGGGGCTCGTCGCATGAATCGCGCAAGCATGAGCCCGACGACGTTGACCAGAACAATCAGCAGAAAGCTGGCCGACACCAGCATGGACAAGGTGGATGCTGTCGGAGTGACATCCAGATACGCCATCCAGTCCGTCAGATTACGAAGCCGTATGTTAGGCCCCCACGAGAAACGCCCGAGACGCTGCTGCTCCCCCGCATAGTGACGCAGGTATTCGCGGTACTTATTAGCATCGGCGGGCGTCGCCAGCTCCACCCAGGCATCGATCCGGTCACACTCGCTGTGCAGGTAAGCATCCCAGTGTGATGTATCCGATCTCGATGAGGCGGTCGGACAAAAAGAAAACGTGCTGTCCTTCTTCATATCGGTTGCACGGCCGAACGGGATGTAGATATCCCCTGCGTCATCGAACGTATAGGCAGTGCCATGACTGCCTGCGTCAAAAAAACGGGGTCTCGGGTTCCAGTCCTCCAATACACCGCTGATCCGAAAGAGTTGGCCATCCAATCGAATCTCTTGACCGACACTGTTTTTTCCGCCAAACAGCGTTTCGTTCAAGTGCCGACTGATCACCGCGACCGTCGCGTCGTGGGCATCATCATCCGCCGTCCATCCTCCGCCAAAACGGAAAGGCACATCGAACATCGAGAAGAAATCAGCGGTGACCGCGTCGCCACCCATCGACAGCGCTGGGACCCGGGGATTATCCGATTCCACTTGCCAGTTTGTGGAATACAGCAAAGCTAGCGAACTCGCGCTACGTGCCTGCCATAACGCCATCGCATCGATGTAGCTCAGCGTTTCGATTGGTTCACCCCGATCGTTGTAGGACGGACCAACATTGTCGATCAGCGGCACGTAAAGCTGGGACGACTTGGCGGGAAGTGGGTCACTCGTGGTCGCACGGAATACGGCATAGCTCACCATGCACGCCGCCACGCCGAAACCCAGCAGTACAATCACCAGCGCAGTCAACGCCTTGCTTCGCAGACTGCTGCGTAACGCCAACCCCACGTAGTATCCCCACATAAGCGCGCCCCATGACGTCAATCTTCAAAGCCTTTCGCCTGTCCGGCCGGCCAGGGCGTGCAAATCGATATTTATGGATGTACGCAAACGGCATGCCAAACCAAAATACCAACATGAGCTCATGAATTCAGTAGGTTAAGGATTAGCAGCGGCGTCGCCACCGTGTCCGCGGACACTTTCGACACCTCACGCGGACACTGTCCGATCCCATTCGCTAGAACGACATGCTTTCCCGCGCGCTAAGAATAGGAGTTAAGGAAAACTCTTCATGGGCCGGCGTATTCAAACAGCAGGCTGAGGAATGTGCCGCCGCAGGCTTTGGACCATCAGCATGGAGCCGGAGCGCAGTAACGTGACTGGTCCGATCGGGACGAAACCTTCGCTGATATACAAACGCATGGCCGGCGAGTCATCGCAAACGACGCCAAGCTGTACCGAGCGCGCTGGCAGCGAGGTCGCCCATGCCACGATCGTTTGCAAAAGAAGACGCGCCAAGCCGTGGCTGCGATATTCAGGCGCTACCCACATTTGGTAAACGTTGACGATGGTGCGGTCAGAGCCATCGACCTTACCCCAGGCCAGACCTGCCGCTTCTGCACCGACGTATCCGATCAAGGGCAGATCAAACCCCGAATCGCATGCCGCGCGAAGCCGCGAGGCCCAATCACCGTCGGTGCGCGATTGCTCTTCGGCAAGAGTGCTTGAAAAAGCATCGGGCGATTCTTCGAGCGCCGACAGACGCAGGCGACGATACGTGAGAAATTCGTGCCCTTCGAATTTTCGAACCGTGATGCGGCAGGTTGCATGCATGAGTCAGACGTCTAGCGCCGAGTGGGTTTCAGAGTGTTGCGCATTGTTCAATGCCGTGCTGATGCTTCAAACCTGTTTGGTGTGAGACCGCCCAGCTCCAGCGCGGCGCACAGTTCGACGCGCCCTGCACCGCCTTCCTGCGCGGCCAGCGCGGAGGCGACGGAGTTGGCGGCGATTTCCAGGATCACGAAAAGCTCGTGCTGTAGACGCTTTGCGACGCGATCAGGCCGTCCTGTTTTTTGGCATCGCAGATGGCGTAGGAAAAGCCATGCTGGATCGCCCAGGCGCCGACGTCGCCGTGTTTGTTCATGGCGAGAAAGCCGACCTGCAGCTCTTTTGTCTGCGTGGGACGGCGGCGGATGATGCGCATCACGGCTTCTTTGCAGGCCTCCTGCGGCGAGCGCCCCTGGCGCATCAGCTCGACCACGAGGAAGCTGCCCGCGTTGCGGATCACCTCTTCGCCGACGCCGGTGGAGGTGGCCGCGCCGACTTCGCCATCCACGTACAGGCCGGCGCCGATGATCGGGCTGTCGCCGACGCGACCGCGCATTTTCCAGGCCATGCCGCTGGTGGTGCAGGCGCCGGCGAGGCGGCCCTGCGCGTCGATGGCGAGCATGCCGATGGTGTCATGGTTGCCGGCGCCGCCGGGCATGCCGGTGCTGCCGCTGTGGCCGTAGTCGTGCACTTCGCTGTTGATCGACGGCTGGTAGTGCGCGGTCTTCAGCCACTCGTGCCAGGCCTTGTCGGATTCCGGCGTCAGCAGCTCCTGCTTTTTGAATCCCTGCGCCAGCGCAAACTGCAGTGCGCCTTCGCCGACCAGGAGCACGTGCGGCGTGCGGTCCATCGCCAGACGCGCCACGCGAATGGGGTGCTCGATATGTTCGAGCGCGGCGACCGCGCCGCAGTTGCCGTCGGCATCCATGATGCTGGCGTCGAGCGTGACGTGACCATCGCGATCCGGATAGCCGGCCTTGCCGACGCTATGGTTTTTCAGATCGGACTCGGGCACCTGCACGCCGGTTTCCACCGCATCGAGCGCGTGGCCGCCCTGGCCCAGCACCGTCCATGCGGCCTTGTTGGCGGCCACGCCGAAATCCCAGGTCGACACCACGCGCGCGCCGGAGAAAGCCCGGCTCGTTGATGCCTGGTTTGCCGCCAGCTTGCCGGCCCATGCCAGCGCCGAGGCGGACGCACCCAATAGCGAGGCCTTGAGGAAATGTCTGCGGTCGGTCATGCGGTGCTCCATCGGCGGAAAATAAAAAACCCCGCACAGTGTGCGGGGTTCTTTTAGGCCTCACAACGCAGCGCGTTGATCAGGCCGCTGCCTCGACTGCCGACGCCTGGGCGCCCTTCGGCCCCTGGGTTACTTCGAACTGCACGCGCTGGCCTTCCTGCAGGCTGCGAAAGCCCTTGGTGTTGATGGCCGAAAAATGGACGAAAACGTCATCCCCACCGTCCTCGGGCGCGATAAAACCGAAACCCTTGGCATCGTTGAACCACTTGACCGTACCGAAACGCATTGCGTGAACCTCTGAACATGGATTGGGTGCGCCAGGCGCGCGCAGAACCACCCTCGTTCCCCTGGTTCGCCGCCCCTGACTCATCGAAAAATATCAACATGTCCGGTGTCAGCGCAATATCCCCGGCCTAGGAAATTACCCTAGGGCGCGACGATAAACTCAGCTTTCGAGCAGCGCCGCGAGAATGCGCGGCACCTCGGCCGTGGCGGCTGCCAGGTGCGCAAAGATTTCCTCAATGCTGATTTCCGACTCGTCACCGCAGCCGGCGGCAAAGTTGGCGACCAGCGCGAGGCAGGCGTACTCCAGCGACAGCTCGCGGGCGAGCGAAGCTTCCGGCATGCCGGTCATGCCGACCAGATCACAACCGTCGCGCTTCATGCGCGCGATCTCGGCGCGAGTTTCCAGCCGCGGACCCTGGGTAGCGCCGTAGCAACCGCCGCCGATCACCGCGATGCCGGCCTTGGCCGCGGCGGCCAACACCGTCTGCCGCAGCGACTCGGTATACGGCTCGCTGAAATCGATGTGCTTCACCTCGGCGCCATCGACGTCGCAGAAGCTGGTGTAGCGGCCGTGGGTGTAATCGATGACCTGATCGGGCACCACGATCACGCGAGGCCCCATGTCGGCACGAATGCCGCCGACCGCGTTGACCCCGATGACCTTGCGCGCACCCAGGCTGTGCAGTGCCCACAGGTTGGCGCGGTAATTCACCCGATGCGGCGGCAGGCTGTGGCTTTCGCCGTGACGGGCCAGAAAAGCCACGCGCTTGCCGGCGAAGTCGCCAATCACCACGTCACCGGAGACCGGACCGTACGGCGTATCCACCGCATGCCGCGCGGCATTTTCCAGACCGGGAAACTTGTACAGGCCGCTGCCGCCGATGACGGCGAGGTCGATACGTTGTGTTGCGGAAGAGGTCATGGCGAGTCCG
>CBAAAD010000299.1:0-4495 GCA_964658785.1 uncultured Methylobacterium sp. | reverse complement strand
CGTTGCGATGCGGCTCCGTTCGACACCTCGACGGTACAACTGATGGACTTTGCCGCAGCAAGCCACGACGAGGTGCGATTCACTTATCTACTACCGATGACGCCGGAGCGCGCGCTGGTGGAGACCACGGTATTCGGCACGCAGCCACGCCATGCTGCGGCATTGGCCGCAAGGCAGTTGTCTGCCGTCGAAAAGTACTGCGGCGGCGCGTCCTACGAGGTGGATCGAACCGAGAGCGGGCTCTTGCCGATGGGATGGCGAACGCGTCGAACGGCGTCTAAAGGCAGCTTTATCAGTGCAGGCATCATGCATGGTGGCGCACGCCCTGCCAGCGGCTATGCATTTCAGCGTATCCAACGCTGGGCCAGCGAAACGGCCCACAGGCTTCGTCGAGGCGGCATACCAAAACCCCATCGATCGGATCCGCTGCCAACCCGCACGATGGACCGACTGCTATTGCAAGTGCTGCGCGCGCGACCGGATTTAGGGCCTCAGTTGTTTGTCGACTTGTTCTCGCGCGCCGATCCGGGACGGATCATCCGGTTTCTGAGCGACAAGGGCACGCTGGTCGATCATCTGGCGATGATCAACGCCTTACCTGCACGGCCTTTCTTACGCGCGGTCTTTGCAGGCCGCACACGTCCGTCGGCGTCGGGAACAACGTGATGGCCACGCTGCTGCGCAAACAGAGCACGCTGTTTTGCATCATGGCGCTAGCCATCGCCGCGCTGGCACCGCTGCTACCGCCTGTCGACAACGCGGCGGGCCTGCTGAGCATCGGCGGCCTCATTCTTCTTTTAGGCGTTCCCCACGGCGCACTGGATCCTGTCTTTGCAGCGCCGCTCTACGGGCTGCGCAGCGCCGGGGGCTGGATCGTCTTTGGCTTGTGCTACAGCGCTGTCGCTGGGCTGGTCGTCGTCTTCTGGCTGGCCGCGCCCACACCCTTTCTTTTGATTTTTTTAGTGGTGTCTGCCGTCCATTTTTCCGGTGACCTGGATCCGAAAGTCCCGATGCTCACCAAAGGGCTTTATGGCGGAGCGATTATCGTGCTGCCGGCGCTGTTTCACGCCGCGGAAATCGAATCATTGTTCACCATGCTGGTGGGCTCACCGAGCGCTCATCGCATGACTCGATGCCTGCAGTGGCTGGCATGGCCCTGGTTCGCAGGTGTGGCGCTTGCAGCCATCAGTCTAGGTCGCCGCATGCCGCGACCAGCGCTTGAGCTGGCCACGCTTGGCTGCCTTGCGCTCGCGGCGCCGCCGCTTTATGCGTTCACGGTGTTTTTCTGCCTCATGCACGGCGCCCGGCATATTCTGCGAACGGTTGCCTATGCAGACGACATTCCCGCACGGCGACTTATCGCGGTCAACGCATTGCCGATGGCGCTGGTCTTCGCCGCTTTGATTTTTGTGGCCACGCACGTCATCCGTCAGCCGTTCAGCGCCACGATCGTGCGAACGATGTTTGTCGGCCTGGCCGCACTCACCGCGCCGCATATGGCCATGGTCGAACGTATTCGCCACGCCGGCTGGAAGCGGCCGGATAGACGCTTGCCGCTCACGGGTTGAGGCATTGCTGCAACGCTTTGGAATGGCATGAGCGCTAGGCTGGAGACGGTGGCATCCCGTCTGCGTCATCCCAATCAACTCAAGCCTTGCCCTGCTCCACCAACGTCAAGGCGACCTTGTCGCGCAGATAGACAGGCAGCGCGAGTTCGGGGGCGTGAATACGCCCGGCGTTGAACTCGCGCATGGCCAGTTCGGCCACGTGCGCGGCCTGCGGGTAGCGCGCGCCGTCGGCGGAGCGCAGCACGCCGGTGAAGCGTTCGCTGAGAAGGGTGGAATACGTCGCCCAGCCGGTGCCCACGACCTGCCAGGCTGGCGCGTCGGGCAGCTGCAGGGATTCGGGCGTGCACACGCGTTCGTCGTCCAGCGCAATCAGGCCGCCGTTGTCATCGCGGCGATAGCAGGCGGCGTAGATTTCGCCCATGCGGGCATCGATGACGGCGAGGATGGCGGCGTCCTCGTCTTCGGGGGCTTCCAGCGCCAGCGCGGCCAGCGAGGAAATGGTGATCACCGGCAGGTCGAGCGCCAGCGCCATGCCCTGCGCCAGCGACACGCCGAGGCGGACGCCGGTGAAGGCGCCGGGACCGCGACCTACCGCGATGGCATCGAGCGCATGGCGGCCGATACCGGCCTCGGCCAGCAAGGCGTCGGCCATCGGCAAGACCAGTTCGGTGTGCCGGCGCGGTGCGATTTCGCTGCGGGCGATGATGTCCTGCCCGTGGATCAGGGCGACGGAACAGGCCTCGGTGGCGGTTTCGATGGCAAGCAGATTCATGGCGTTATTCTCGCACCCCGCGGGTCATCCATAACAGCTGAAATATCGGGCCGTCGTCGAGCACAAAACGTTGGTCGTCAGTCGAAATTGTGTGCGTACAGCGATGCTCGGTTGCGCGGGCCTTACGAGTTAGCCCTTGCTTACGCTGGAGGCAGCCAGGGTTGCAGGAGGTGCGTCAAAGAACGCCTGCACGTCGCCCAGGTCCCGCGTGCGCGGCATTGCCGGCAGGCTGGCCAGAAACAGACGTCCATATCCCTTGCTGATCAGACGCGGATCGCACAGCACCAGCACGCCGCGATCGTGCACGTCGCGAATCAGCCGGCCGGCGCCCTGCTTCAGCGCGATGACCGCGTTAGGTACCTGCCAGCCCATGAAAGGATTGATGCCCGATTGCTCCAGCGCCTGCAGCCGCGCCATCAGCACCGGATCGTCCGGCGCGGCGAACGGCAGTTTGTCGATCACCACGACGGAGAGCGCTTCGCCGGCGACGTCGACGCCTTCCCAGAAACTGGCGGCGCCGAGCAGCACGCCGTGGCCGCTGGCGCGAAATTCCTCCAGCAGGCGCGGACGCGGCGCCGTGCCCTGCACGAACAGCGGCCACGGGCACTTGTCCTGCAGCAGTTCGGCCGCACGACGCAGCGCGCGATGCGAGGTGAACAGCACAAACGCGCGGCCGTTCGACGCGTGCAGCACCGGCAGCACGGCTTCGATGACCTTGTCGGTGTAGTCGCGCGCGTTGGGATCGGGCAGCGGCGGCGGCAGATAGCAAAGCGCCTGCCGCGCATAGTCGAACGGGCTTTGCAGGCTCAGCGTCTGCGGATCGTCCAGACCGATCTGGCGCGCGAAGTGGCCGAAGTCTCCGGCCACCGACAGCGTGGCCGAGGTGTGTATCCACGCAGCGTGCGTGCGCTCGCGCAGGCCGCGCATAGGCTCGGCCAGATCGAGCGGCGTGGCGTATAAAACAAAGCCGCGCGGGTAATGTTCGTACCAGCGCACGTCGCGATCCGTGTGGTTTTCGACGATGCGATCGAGTCGACCGCTCAGCAGCAGCGCGCGTTCGTGCAGGTTGTCGAAGCCGCGCGAGCGCTCGGCCTGCGAGGCCAGCAGCTCGACCATGGTGGAGAGCAGGTCGCGCAGATCGCCGAGCGCCACCTCGACGCCGGGCTGATCTTCCAGCTGCTGAAACGCGCCGCGTGCCGGCAGCGCATCCATCGTCAGGCGCAGCTGGCGCACGGCGTTCTGCAGGGCTTCGACCGGCTCCAGCAGCAGGCCGATCGCACCAGTGATGCCGCTGCATTCGGCCAACGCATCCTGCGCCAGTTCGGTGAGCTGGCGCGCGCTGATGCTCTGCGAAAAGAACTGGCCGGCGAGCTCGGGAATCTGGTGCGCCTCGTCGAGAATGAAGGCCGCCGCACCGGGCAGGATTTCGCCGAAGCCTTCCTGTTTCAACGCGAGAT
The DNA here is from genome assembly GCA_964658785.1 of uncultured Methylobacterium sp. Lineage (GTDB taxonomy): Bacteria > Pseudomonadota > Gammaproteobacteria > Xanthomonadales > Rhodanobacteraceae > Rhodanobacter. The sequence goes on along the minus strand of CBAAAD010000299.1, from coordinate 698 downwards.
CGGCAAACAGCAGGTGATGATTCACCACCACCACATCGGCTTCCTGTGCTTCGCGCCGCGCCTTCACCACATGGCAGTCGTCGAAGAACGGGCACTCCACCCCGAGGCAGTTTTCCGGCGTGGAAGTGACGCGCGGCCACAGCGGCGATTCCTCCGGCACCTCGGCCAGCTCCATGCGGTCACCGCGACGCGTGCGCGCCGACCACGCGCGAATGGTCGCCAGCTGCGACGCCTGCGTGCGGTCGAAGGTGGCGCCTTCGCGCACGGTCTGATCGAGCCGGTACAGGCAAAGATAATTGGCGCGACCTTTCAGCAGCGCGGTTTTCAAACGCGAGCCCAGCACCGAGCGCACCTTCGGCAGATCGCGGAAATACAGCTGATCCTGCAAGGCCTTGGTGCCGGTGGAAATGATCACGCGTTCGCCCGACAGCAGCGCCGGCACAAGATATGCGTAGGTTTTGCCGGTGCCGGTGCCGGCTTCGGCGATCAGCGTGTCGCGGCCGGCGATGGCCTGCTGCACGGCGACCGCCATCGTCTGCTGCACCTCGCGCGGCGCGAAGTTCGGCAGCTCGCGGGCAAACGGGCCGTCGGCGCCGAGCAGGGCGCCGATGTCGTCGTGTTCAATCATTCATGCAGTATCGCCTGCCGCGGCGATGCGTCAAAACCGCGGCAGCGAAAGCTTGGCATCAAAAGCGCGG
>CBAAAD010000298.1:0-4505 GCA_964658785.1 uncultured Methylobacterium sp. | reverse complement strand
GCCGGGCAGCAGTGGAGCCAGGAGCACACCCAGCAGATGATTGCCAAGCTCGAGCAGGCCGGCACGCTGGGTACCAACGGCCGTTGTCCCGCCTCCGCGTTCGCCGCCGATCCCGCATCGTCGGGCTCGTCAGCTGGCGCTCCCGACGCTTCAGGCGCCGACACGGCTGAGTCGGCGGATGTCGCGACAGCGGCGCACACCACGTCGTCCCGGCATCACAGGCACACCGCGGTCAAAAAGCACACCACGACCAAAAAGGCGGCCTCGACCAAGAAGAGCGTCCCGGCAAAGGCGACAACGCCATCCAAGACGCCGGCCAAGCACCACACCACGACAAAAAAGCCCGCTTCCGGAACCCAGAAGACCACGCCGGCCGGCCAGTGAACATGGTCGCCCGGGCCAGGCGGTGGGGCGTCGGGAACATAAGGTGTGGTCAGTATTTGACCAGCGCGGGCGCAGGTCGTTATAATCCGTGGTTCGCCAAGCCGTGATTGGGCTATGGCGGTACCCAAGAGAATAACTAAAGAAGGGCAATACGATGAGTTACGCAGTCATCAAGACCGGTGGCAAGCAGTACCGCGTACAGCAGGGCGATGTCCTGCGCGTGGAGCTGCTGAACGCCGAAGAAGGGGCGACCTTCAACTTCGACCAGGTGCTGATGCATGGCATCGGTGAGTCGGTGGTTGTGGGCGCACCGCTGGTTGATGGGGTCACCGTCAGCGCCACCATTCGCAAGCATGGTCGTGCAGACAAGATTCGCATCATCAAGTTCCGCCGCCGCAAGCACTACAAGCGTCAGCAGGGACACCGCCAGCATTTCACCGAAATCGAAATCACGGGCATCAACGCCTGAGCATCTGGAGACTTAAGTCATGGCACATAAAAAAGGCGTAGGTTCCAGCCGCAACGGTCGCGATTCGAACCCGAAATACCTGGGCGTGAAGATTTACGGCGGCCAGGCCATCGAAGCAGGCAACATCATCGTGCGTCAGCGCGGCACCCAGTTCCATCCGGGTACCGGCGTGGGCCTCGGCCGCGACCACACGCTGTTCGCGCTGGTGGACGGCACGGTGCAGTTCAAGATCCGCGGCGACAAGAATCGTCGTTTCGTCGACGTCGTTCAGGCGTAAGCCTCCAGCGATGCGATATCGAAGGCCCCGCTTCGGCGGGGTTTTTCATTTTTAGAGCGGGAACGGGAAATGGGGAACAGGGAACGGTGAGCCGAAGCCGGAGCTACCATGACTTTCCCGTTCCCCGTTCCCCGTTTCCCGCTTTATTCTCCCGGACCTACCCATGAAATTCGTCGACGAAGCCAATATCAAAGTTCTTGCCGGTGACGGTGGCAATGGCTGCATCAGCTTTCGCCGCGAAAAATTCATTCCCTTCGGCGGCCCCGATGGCGGCGACGGTGGTTTTGGCGGCTCGGTCTGGCTTGTCGCCGACGAGGGTTTGAACACGCTGGTCGACTTCCGCCATCAGCGCAGCTTCAAGGCCAAGCGCGGCGAGAACGGCATGGGCAGCCAGATGTACGGCAAGGGCGGGGAAGACACCACCATCCGCGTGCCGGTCGGCACCATGATCACCAACGTCGATACCGATGAAGTGATCGGCGACCTCACCAGCCACGGCCAGCGCATGCTGGTGGCGCAGGGCGGCAAGGGCGGTCTGGGCAATATCCATTTCAAGACCTCGGTCAACCGCGCGCCGCGCAAAGCCACGCCGGGTACGCCGGGTGAAGCGCGCGAGCTGAAGCTGGAGCTGCGCCTGCTCGCCGACGTTGGTCTGCTGGGTTTCCCGAACGCGGGCAAGTCGACCTTTATTCGCGCGGTGTCTGCCGCGACGCCGCGGGTGGCGGATTATCCGTTCACCACGCTGGTGCCGAATCTCGGCGTGGTCAGCCTGGGCGTCGACTCGAGCTTCGTGATTGCCGACATCCCCGGCCTCATCGAAGGCGCCGCCGATGGTGCCGGCCTGGGCATCCAGTTTCTGCGCCACGTGGCGCGCACCAGTCTGCTGCTGCACCTGGTCGACATCGCACCGGTGGATGGCATCGACGTGGCCGGGCAGGTGCGTGCGATCGAGCAGGAGCTGGCCAAGTTCAACCCCGAACTGCTGGAGCGTCCACGCTGGCTGGTCTTGAACAAGGCCGACATGCTGGACGAAGACGAGCGCCAGGCCGTCGCCGAAAAAATCATCGCTGAGCTCGAGTGGACCCAGCCATGGTTCCTGGTCTCGGCCATCGCCCGCGAAAACACGATGAACGTCTGCCAGCACGTGCAGCGCTTCTTCGAGTCGCAGCGCGAAGAACAGGTCGGCCGCATAGACATGCTGCCCAACGATGTTCGCCTGCGCGGCGAAGAACCCTCGGTTTGACGTCAGCGGAGGTTCTGCCATTCCGGCAGAGTCTCCGTGCGGGATTTTTTAAGTCCGCTGGCGTTCCAGTCGTTTGGATGCACTGCGCACGCGCAGACGCCGCCGGCTTTTCCACAGATCGATGGACCAGATTAAAACGGCGACGCCAGCCAGCACGCCCGGCAGGAACGCGATATCGTCCGCCGCCACGTTGCTTTCTTTCAGCGCGTGCACGATCTGGCTCAGCACGACCGCGGTGATCCAGACAAAGCGTCGCCCCACCGCAAAGATCTTGCCACCGCCCTGCCGTCGACCGTAGCGGCGTATGGCCAGCAGGGTCGCGGGAAGAATCAGCAGCAGGCTGGTCGAAGGGAAGGGCGATATCGTCAGCAGCATGCCCGCCGCACATAGCAGGGGTACCAGCAGCAGGCAGAGCCATGGCCACCGTGCTGGCAGCTCCTCGCGGCGCGAGTGCCAGTTATCCAGCGGCAGCCACGCCATCAGCAGCGCCCAGGCCATGCCTGCGGCAGCAGCACAGCCGACCAGGAAAAATGCAGGTCCCGCGGTAAACCTGTCGGGATAAACGCTGAAAACCGGTCCGCACAGCAGGCCGACCAGCAGCATCGCGAACATGCCTGCGACGCTGCGCGAGAGGCCCAGCAGCAGGCGCGGTTTGCTGACTCTTGTGCGGTCTGCCGCCGCCAGCCAGAACGTCAGCTGATCGCGCCGGATAGAAACAGGCAAGGCGTCGGGCATGCCGCCCGTCAATCGGCCGACGGTTTCGGCGATGCGGCGAGGCCTGTTCAGATCGAGGCCGGCCAGTAGCAGCTGCGGCCAGTGAAACGGGCGCGCAAGCTGGCGCAGCGTGCGCTCCAGTTTCTTTCTGGCAGGCTTGTCCTGCATGTGCAGCCGTGCGGCCAGCTCGCCGCGGTGCTCCGGCTGCAGCTCCCATGCCAGCTGCGTACGCCGCTGCAGCATCTGCAGCGCCAGCGGATCGTGCCCGGCCAGCGCGTGATCAAGATCGAAAAATCGCAGGACAGTACTCAGGCACGCCGCCGGCATCGGCGGCTCCTGGCGATAGATCTGCTGCACCAGCACCCGGCCAGCCTGGGCCTTGAGCTGCAGCGACCATAGGGCGGGGTGACGGCCGAGCCAGCGCTGCAGTTCGTCCGCGTCGCCTTTCGTTGCCAGCGCGATCGCCTCCTCGCAGAAGGCTTGCATCGAAAAAGTCTCTGCCGGAACCGACACGGGATTCGCGCCGATGCGCGCGTCGGAGGTATCTGCGGCCATGGATCGCGATATAGCCACGGCCGCTGATTCGACGGACGGGGCGGCATGTGCGGCCGGCGCCGCCTCGGTATCGACGGAAGGGACCTCCGACAGCGCGCGCTGTCGACACCAGTCCAGCGCAGCCTGATAAGCCGCGTGCAGCTCCTGAAAACCGGCGGGATCATCTTCCGGGCGCGTCTGCCGCAGTCGCTGCGCATAGGCGCGTTTGATCGCCCGTTCGTCGGCATCTGCTGGCAAGCCCAGGCGCGCGAAGGGCGACACTCAGGGCGCTTCCAGCGTGTTCATCGCCGTGGCGAATTCACGGCGATGTTCGCGAATGAGCAGCTCGTCCTGGCTCTCCAGCGCGGCGCGAAAGCGCGCGATCCACTCCTGCAGCAGGTCGCGTGCGTTCAGATGCTCTTCGTACAGGCGCTCGGCACGCGCGAGCAGGGCGATGTTTTCCTGCTTGCCGCGCGGATGGATTTTTATTTCCTCCAGTGCCGCCAGCCGTTCGCGGATCTGCTGCGGGCTCAGCACGCCGGGATTCTGTTCCAGCACGAGCTCGTAGCGCCGGTTGCTAGCGTGCACCAGCGCTTCGACCTGCAGCACGCCGTTGATGTCGTAGGTGAAGCGCACGGTCACCAGGTTTTCCTGCACCGGTAGCGCGGGGTCCAGCGGCACCGACAGTTCGCCGAGTCGGATGTTTTTTTCCACCAGCGGATTTTCGCCCTGGTAGACGTCCAGCTGCATCAGCTTCTGACCTGCGTCGACCGGCGCAAAGGTTTTTTCGCGGCTGACCGGCACCGTGCTGTTGCGGTGGATGATCGGCGCGAAAAAGCCGCTTTGCGCATGCCCCTGCGCGTCGCGCCGTGCCACCTCGGTGC
>CBAAAD010000297.1:2399-4527 GCA_964658785.1 uncultured Methylobacterium sp. | reverse complement strand
AGACGCCCAGCACCGGTATGGTGAGATCACCGAGGCGGTTCTGCACAGCGAGATATTGCGACGGCTCGCGCAGTTCCTTGAAGTTCTGCTCGATGAACGCCCGATCGTCCTGGTTACGCTTGATCAGCACGTCGACAAAGCGCCCGGGCAGGTCCAGCGGCTTGTCCAGGGCCAGTGCGGTCATCCGCTCGAAGCCGGCGCGATCGTCGAAAATGAACGGGTCTTTGCCGGCCATGGCGTCGCGTGCAAACGCATTCTCCTTGTACTTCAGGCCGAACGAATCGATCAGCGCCAGCTCGCTGACGTGGTCGGGGTGCTCCGCGGCGTACACCCCCGCAATGGCGCCGCCCAGCGAGTGACCCACCAGGATGAAGCGCTGCATTTGCAGCGCCTGCACAAAGGCCTGCAGCCGAGCCGCCTGGGCGTCGACGTTATAGCTGGCGCCGGCGATGCGCGTCGATTCGCCCCAGCCGGGCAGGTCGGGGATGATCAGATGGAAGTGCGGCGTCAGCAGCTTGGCCACGTCCAGCCACACCTCCTTGCTGTCGCCCAGGCCGTGCAGCAGCACGATGGTCTGGCCCTGGCCGCCTTCGTAATAGACCCACTTCGTGTCACCGACCTGCACCGAATGCTTGTCCAGATTCGCCGCCATCGCCTGGCGCATGAAATTCGCCTTCATCAGCCACTGCGGCGCAAACAGATAGCTGCCGCCCAGCACGATGATCAGAACGCCCGCGATCGACGCGAGAAACTTCAGCCGCCGCAGCAGCAGGCGTTTCCAGAGGGGGCGGGCGGTTGCGATTGGCTTGGTGGACGGAGGAAGCGCCATGGCGGAGTTCTTTTGAGTCGTTCAGTGAGTACAAGCGTGCAGGTCAAATCCAGGCCGGCACGCACACGTAGGCGTGTGTAGTTTACTTTTTAGCAGCAGCAGCTTTTGCCAGGATTGTCTCGATCGCCTGCTGCGTCAGCGGGTGATAGCCGGCCTTGGCTTTCGCGTAAACCTGCTGCGCATAAACAAGACCCTCGGGCGTTTTCACCAAGGCCTTGTACAGCGGCAGCGTGAGATAGAGCCGGCCGATGCGGGTCATGTGTTCTGCTGCGGCAGGCCACACGTCGCTGTCGCCGGCGGCGATGGCGTGCACATACCAGCGCATGCCGATTTCCGCGTTCGGCGTGCTGGTGAGGTGCCAGGCGGCGTCCAGTTCCTTGATCTTCGCCAGCGCGGTGACGTCGGGCAGACGGTCGAGGAAGTACATCCACTCCTGCGTGTTCCAGCCCTTCGCATCGAGCTTGTCGGCAGTGAGTTTGTCGCCGAGAAACGCCGTACGCTCCTTGTCGATGGCATCGAAGCGCGGCGAGTCGGGCAGTGGCGCGTCCTTGGGAATGCCTGTGCCGTAGACCCAGTCCTGCACCTCGGCCCAGCGCATCTTGTCCGGGTATTTGTCGATCAGATTGGGCTTCATATAGGCCAGCATCTGCTCGGTGGTGATGCTTTGAAAAGCGAAATGGTCGAAATAGCTGCGCAGGTAGGCATCGAAGTCGGCCCGGCCGAAGCGCTGCTCCAGCGTGCGCAGAAACCACGAGCCCTTGTCGTAGGCGACGCTGGACAGCGCGTCGTCCGCGTCGACGCCGCGCAGGTCGGGGGTCAGCTTCTGCGCATTGGCCGGCATGCTGCCGATGCTTTTCTCCAGCGCGCGCGCCGACAGCAGCGCCTCTTCATCAGCCAGCGACTTGCCGTACACAGCCTCGGTGATGCGCCCCTGCACGTAGGTGGTAAAGCCCTCATTGAGCCAGCCGTCGCGCCAAGTGGCGTTGGTCACCAGGTTGCCCGACCACGAGTGCGCCAGCTCGTGCGAGATCACCGACGCCAGACTCTTGTCGCCCACCACGATGGTCGGCGTGGCGAAAGTCATGTTGGCGTTTTCCATGCCGCCGAACGGAAACGACGGCGGCAGCACGATGAGGTCGTAGCGGCCCCAGCGATACGGGCCGTAGAGTTGCTCGGCCGTGGCGATCATCTTTTCGGTGTCCTCGAACTCGTGCGCCGCCTTGTGCACCATCGAGGGCTCGGCGTACACCGCGCTGCGCGGGCCGGTCGCTTCGGCGGCGATGTCGCCTGCGGCAATGG
>CBAAAD010000297.1:0-2299 GCA_964658785.1 uncultured Methylobacterium sp. | reverse complement strand
TACACCGCGCTGCGCGGGCCGGTCGCTTCGGCGGCGATGTCGCCTGCGGCAATGGCCAGCAGGTAGGACGGAATCGGATGCGGCTGGTCGAAGGTGTAGTCGCCGTTGAGCGGGTGCTTGGCGTCGTTCAGCGCACTCATCACCACGCGCACGTCGCTGGGCGACTTGATGTGCGCGTCGTAGGTGATCCGGATCGCCGGCGAATCCTGGATCGGCACCCACGAGCGCGCGTTGATCGACTCGGACTGGGAAAACATGAAGGGCAGCTTTTTGCCCGCGGTCTGCGCCGGCGTTAGCCACTGCAGGCCGGACGCGTCGGGCGAGGTCGCGTAGACGATGCGCACCTGCGTCGGATGCGTCGGCGTGGCAATGGTGAGTTTGCTGCCGAGCGCCTTGTCGCGCGGCGCCAGCACATACTTCAGCGGCGAGGTTTTGCCATCGGTCGATACCGACGCGATCGAGGCGATTTTAAGATCCCGGGTGTCCAGCACCAGCGACCGCGCCTTGGGATTTTTCCAGTCCAGTTTCAGCGTCGCCTGGCCGCTCAATTCGCGCTGCGCAAAGTCGATCGTCAGATCAAGATCCAGATGCGTGACGCGGACCTGGTCAGGCTGCGCGTAAGAGTAAGGTTCGGCCGCCATGGCGGCCAGCGGTAGCGTTGACGCAGTGATCGCAAACAGGCAAAGCAGACGCATGCAGACTCCAGAGAAAGCGAAACGCAAACGAGGAGTATGGCACTGAGGCGTTTTGGCGGACTTGTGTCTAAAGATCTGGGTTGGCACCTGAACTATGCAGGAGCAGCCAGAAAATCTGGCTGCGCTTCAACACGTTTGATCCAAGCGCAAAAATGCGGGTAGCGACGCAGCGGAACGCCGACGCCTTCGGCGCAGGTGCTGTAGGCAAACAGGGCCATGTCGGCGATGGTGTAATTATCGCTAGCGATGAACGGTGTCATCGTCAGCTGATCGTCAACAATCTCCAGTGCGCGCTGGGCAGTCCGGCGCATGTTTTCGATCAACGCTGGCGATTGATTCGACCATTCACCGGCATGCATCCAATAGCTTAGCGTGCCGATTTTCGACTCGATTTGCTCCTGCTCGAAGCTCAGCCACTGCAGCACCTTGGCCCGGTCAAATGCACCGGTTGGCAGGTAGGCGCTACCCTCAGCAAGATAAACGAGAATCGCGTTCGACTCGGCCAGCGTGCGGCCGTCGGACAGCTGGATGGCGGGCACCTTACCGGTGGGGTTGATGCGCAGGTATTCGGGGTATCGACCCTCACCTTTGAAAATATCCACGGTCACCTTTTGATGCTCTCGACCGAGATGGTGCAGCAACAGCCGTACCTTCCATGCGTTGCGCGACGGAAGGTAGTCGAACAAGGTAAGAAAGCTCATATGCCGCTTCTCTATTCCTTAGATATAGCGATCCGCTAGCCGATCCGTCGCCCTTACCAGCTGATCGACAATCGCCGGCTCCGACGCCGCATGGCCGGCCAGCACGATGTGCAGCTCCGCTTCCGGCCACGCGGCGGCCAGATCGCAGGCGCTTTTGACGGGGCAGATGATGTCGTAGCGGCCGTGGATAATGGTGGTGGGAATGTGGCGGATGGTGTCGACATGGCGCAGCAGCTGGTCGGGTTCGAACCAGCCGTTGTGGCGGAAGTAGTGGGCCTCGATGCGCGCGAGGCTGAGCGCGACTTCGGGCGCGGCGAAGCCGGCTTCGGTTTCGGGGCTTTCGGCCAGGGTGATGCCGCCGCCTTCCCACGCGCCCCACGCCTGAGCGGCGGCGAGCCGAACGGTTTCATCGTCCGAGGTGAGCCGGCGCCAGTAGGCTTCCATCATGTTGCCGCGCTCGTCGGCGGGAATGGCCGCGGCGTAGCGCTGCCATTTTTCCGGCAGAATCCACGAGGCGCCGCCCTCTTCGTAGTACCAGCGAATCTCCGCCGGCCGGCACAGAAAGATGCCGCGCAGCACCAGCCCCAGCACGCGCTGCGGATGCGTTTGCGCATAGGCGAGCGCCAGGGTGGAACCCCACGAGCCGCCGAACACCGCCCAGCGTTCGATGCCGAGCTTTTCGCGGATGGTTTCGATATCGGCGACGAGATGCCAGGTGGTGTTGTCGGTGAGATCGGCAAACGGCGTCGATTGCCCCGCGCCGCGCTGGTCGAACAGCACGATGCGATAGCGTGCCGGATCGAAGAAGCGCCGGTGATACGTAGCCAGCCCCGCGCCCGGACCGCCGTGCAGAAACACCACGGGCAGGCCATCGGGGTTGCCGCACTCCTCCACGCGCAGGGT
>CBAAAD010000296.1:0-4535 GCA_964658785.1 uncultured Methylobacterium sp. | reverse complement strand
CGGCGGACTCTACGTGCCCAAAGCGCTGCCGCGGCTGGATCCTGCCGCATTCGACCCCGGTGGCGCACTGGCCAACACCGCCGCAACGCTATTGGCGCCGTTTTTTGCCGGCGATGCGCTGGCCAGTGAGCTGCCCGCCATCTGCGCCGAATCGTTGAATATCGACATCCCGCTGCGCGCGCTGCCGCAGGCCAATGCACACGTGCTCGAACTGTTTCACGGCCCCACAGCAGCCTTCAAAGATGTCGGCGCGCGCTTCCTCGCCGCCTGCATGCGTCGGCTCCCCCGCGCCGACGCACGGCCGCTCACCATACTCGTCGCCACCTCCGGCGATACCGGCGCCGCCGTGGGCGCGGCGTTCCATCGTCAACCGGGCTTGCGCGTGGTAATCCTGTATCCCGACGGCAAGGTGTCGCCGCGCCAGGCGCATCAGCTGGGCTGCTTCGGCGACAACGTGCACGCGCTGCGCGTCGACGGGCGCTTCGACGACTGCCAGCGGATGGTCAAGGCCGCACTCGGCGATGCCGAACTGCAGGCCGCGGTGCCGCTGACCTCGGCCAACAGCATCAGCCTGGGCCGCCTGCTGCCTCAGATGAGTTACTACGCGCATGCGGCGCTGGACTGGTGGCGCGAACGCGGCGAACCGCTCAATGTCATCGTGCCCACCGGCAACCTCGGCAACGCGATGGCCTGCCTGTGGGTGCGCGAGATGGGCCTGCCAATCGGCCAGGTGCAGCTGGCCTGCAACGCCAACGCCACGCTGCCGGACTATTTTGCCGGCGGCGAGTACGCGCCGCGCGCCGCCATCACGACGCTCGCCAACGCGATGGACGTCGGTGCGCCAAGCAACGTCGAGCGTCTGCGCTGGACCTTCCCCGACGAGCGCGCGCTACGCCAGCTGCTGCAGGCGTACAGCGTCAGCGATGACGCCATTCGACAAACCATCAGCGCCCACGCGCGCGTGCACGGCGAAGTGTTCTGCCCGCATACCGCGACCGCCATACACCGACTGGACCAGCTGCGAGTGTCAGGCGATACCAGCGCCTGGACCGTCGTCGCCACCGCGCACCCGGCAAAGTTCGATAGCGTGGTCGAGCCGCTGGTCGGGCACACCCTGACCGTGCCAAAGTCCCTAGAGGCCATGCTTGCGCGACCAGCCAACGCCGAGTCAATGAGCGCCGATGAACAGGCCCTGCGTAAATTCCTGCAAGCGCTCAGGTGACATCAGCGTGTAACGGTTGAATATGGTTTGGACGCCCAGCCGTCCAAACGCCCATTCGGTCGCACGAAAAAAGTTTCCAACGAAACTACTTCAGAAAAAGGTTGACAGGCTTTACCAAGGTGCCTTACGGTCAGGTATATGTCGCAACGCACAAGCCACCGCAGCAACACCAAAACCCGTTCGCTCACCGCGGTCGATGCCCTGCTGCAGCTGCGCGGCAAGCTTCTTCTCACCCTTGTACTCGTACTCCTTATTACCAACGGAGGTGCGGGCTGAGGGCATGTGTCCAGGTAAATAGAAACAAACCTGAAGACTCCCAAAAACCCCGCACCGGCAACGGAGCGGGGTTTTTTTTGCCCCCCAGCAACGCACACACAGCGGAGCCATGATGAAAACTTCAAACCAGCCATCTGACGACGGCATCAGCGACGTAGGGGCCGATTACGTGCGCATTTTCGACACCACCCTGCGCGACGGCGAACAGGCACCCGGTTTCTCGATGGACCGGCGGGCCAAGCTGCGCATGGCGCAGGCGCTGGAAGCGCTGGGCGTCGACGTGCTCGAAGCCGGCTTTCCGCAGGCCTCGCCGGATGACTTCGCGGCCGTGGCCGACATCGCCCGCCTGCTCAAGACCACTACCGTCTGCGGCCTGGCGCGCTGCCAGGCAGGCGACATCGACACGACAGGCCGCGCGCTGGAAAAGGCCCACCACTCGCGCATCCATGTCTTTCTGTCGACCAGCCCGCTGCACCGCGAGCACAAGCTGCGCATGAGCAAGCAGCAGGTGCTGGACACCACCGTGATGGCGGTCGAGCGCGCCCGCGGCCTGTGCCACGAAGTGGAGTTCTCGGCCGAAGACGCGCTGCGTACCGAGCCCGAATTCCTGGTGGAAGTGTTCAGCGCCGCCATCGCGGCAGGCGCCACCACGGTCAATGCGCCGGATACGGTCGGCTACACCACGCCGTCGGAAATCTTCGAGCTGTTCACCTACCTGCGCCAGAACGTCAAGGGCGCCGACAAGGTGGTTTTCTCCAGCCACTGCCACGACGATCTGGGCATGGCGGTAGCGAACAGCCTGGCCGCGATCAGCGCCGGCGCGCGTCAGGTGGAATGCACCATCAACGGCATCGGCGAGCGCGCCGGCAACGCCTCGCTGGAAGAGATCGTGATGGCGCTGAAGGTGCGCGCGCCGTACTTCGACGTCGATACGCGCATCGACACGCGCAAGCTGCATCCGACCTCGCGACTGCTGACCCAGATCACCGGCCAGCACGTGCCGCGCAACAAGGCCATCGTCGGCGACAACGCCTTCGCGCACGAGTCGGGCATCCATCAGCACGGCATGCTGAAGCACCGCGGCACCTACGAAATCATGCGCTCGGAAGATGTCGGCATTCCCGAAGTGCGCATGGTGCTGGGCAAGCATTCCGGCCGCGCCGCGCTGCGCCAGCGTCTGGAAAGCCTGGGCCACGCCGTGGAAGAAACCGCGATGGACGACATCTTCGCGCGCTTCAAGACGCTGGCCGACAAGAAGCGCGAAATCCACGACGAGGATCTGGAAGCGATCGCCATGGGGCTGGATCCGGACGTGGCCGGGCCGTGGCGCATCGTGCAGCTGACCAGCGCCACGCATCTGGGTGGCGGCGCTTCGGCATCGGTGAAGCTGGCGCACGACGACGGCCGCGAGACCAGCGAAGCGGCCATCGGCGATGGGCCGGTCGATGCCGTGCTGCGCGCGATCCAACGCGCCGCCGGCAGTGAAATGCGGCTGACCGATTTTTCCGTCCGCTCGGTCAGCGAGGGCGGCGACGCGCAGGGTCATGCGCAGCTCACTGCCCGCCACAACGAGCGCGACTGGCACGGTCAGGGCATCAGCACCGACATCGTCGAGGCGACCGCACTGGCCGCGCTGGATATCGTCAACCGTATCGAACGACACACGCCGGCGATGCAGCGCGTCGCCGTTGCCCATCTCTGATCACACGCACCGCACTTTCTCCGGAACTCGTCATGACCACACCTTTCATCTGGCACAACGGCCGCATCAAGCCCTGGGCCGAGGCCACCGTCCACGTCAGCGCGCACGCCCTGCATTACGGCTCCTCGGTGTTCGAGGGCGAGCGTGTGTACGCCACCCATCGCGGCCCGGCGTATTTCCGCCTTGCCGATCACACGCAGCGGCTGTTCGAGTCCGCCCGCATGTACGAAATCGACATCGGCTACAGCGAAGACGAGATCAACGCCGCCTGCATCGAGCTGATTCGCGCCAACGAGATGGCCTCGGCGTACGTGCGGCCGATCGTGTTTCGCGGCGCCGGTGGGCTCGGCGTGCTGCCGCGCGACGGTTCGCCAGTGGACGTGTCGATCATGGCGCTGGACTGGGGTGCGTATCTGGGCGATGCGCTGGAGGTCGGTGCCGACGTCTGCGTGTCGTCGTGGAATCGCGCCGCGCCCAACACCTTCCCGAGCTGGGCCAAGGCCGGCGGCAATTACCTCAGCAGCCAGCTGATCGCGTTTGAAGCGCGCCGCGGCGGCTACGACGAAGGCATCGCGCTGGGCCACAACGGCCTGCTCAGCGAAGGCGCTGGGGAGAATCTGTTCCTGGTGAAAAAGGGCCGGCTGTTCACCCCGCCGACCAGCGCCGGCATCCTGGCCGGCATCACCCGCGACAGCATCATCACCCTGGCCGAGGACATGGGCCTGCGCGTGGAAGAACGCGACATGCCGCGCGAGGCGCTGTATTCGGCCGACGAGATCTTCATGACCGGCACCGCCGCGGAGGTCACGCCGGTGCGCTCGGTCGATCGCAAGCCGGTCGGCAAGGGCCAACCCGGTCCGATCACGCGGTCGCTGCAGCAGGCTTTCTTCGGGCTGTTCGATGGGCGTACCGAAGACACGCGCGGTTGGTTGAATTATGTGGGTGCGGTCGTTCCCGACCGCGAAGATCAACAAAAGGAGATCGCGGCGTGACTGCGAAAACGCTATTCGAAAAAGTCTGGGATGCCCATGAGGTCGTGGCCGAAACCGAGGCCACCCCGGCAACCCTCTACGTGGATCTGCACCTGATCCATGAGGTCACCACGCCGCAGGCGTTCACCGAACTGCTCCAGCGCGGCCTGGCTGTGCGGCGGCCCGACAAAGTGCTGGCCACGCTGGATCATTCCACCCCGACCACGCCCGCCGATGCGGCAGGTCACTACACCTATGTCACACCGCAAGCCGAGCAGCAGGTCGACATGCTGCAGGCCAACTGCGCCGAATTCGGCATCGAGTTGAACGGCTGGGGCAGCGATCACCGTGGCATCGTCCACGT
>CBAAAD010000295.1:0-4539 GCA_964658785.1 uncultured Methylobacterium sp. | reverse complement strand
CCGTGCCGCGCACCACGCTTTCGAGCAGGCAGGGATAGCGCGCCGGAAAGGCGGCGGCCGGCGCGAGTAGATCGCGCCGGCCGCCGAGAACTCGCCGGCTGAGCGCCGGACCGTGCTTTTCCACGCTCAGACGCGGCGGAATGCCAGCGTGCCGTTGGTGCCGCCGAAGCCGAACGAGTTGGAAATCGCCACGTCGATCTTGGCCTCGCGCGCGGTGTTCGGCACGAAATCAAGATCGCAGCCTTCGCTGGGCTCGTCGAGATTGATCGTCGGCGGCAGCACCTGGTCGCGCAGCGCCAGGATCGAGAAGATCGCCTCCACGCCACCGGCCGCGCCAAGCAGATGCCCGGTGGTCGACTTGGTCGAACTCATCGCCAGCTTGTAGGCATGGTCGCCAAAGACGGACTTTGCCGCCATCACTTCGCCGAGGTCGCCCAGCGGCGTCGAGGTGCCGTGCGCGTTCACGTACTGCACGTCGGACGCGTTGAGGCCGGCGTCATTCAACGCGGTCTGCATGCAGCGCGCCGCGCCTTCGCCACCTTCGCTCGGCGCGGTCATGTGGAAGGCATCGCCGCTCATGCCGAAGCCGACGAGCTCGGCGTAGATGCGGGCGCCGCGGGCCTTGGCGTGTTCGTATTCTTCCAGCATCAATACACCGGCGCCGTCGGACAGCACGAAGCCGTCGCGATCCTTGTCCCACGGACGGCTGGCCTTGGTCGGCTCGTCGTTGCGGGTGGACATGGCCTTGGCCGAGCAGAAGCCCGCCATGGCCGTTCCGGTGGTGGCAAATTCGGTGCCGCCCGCAATCATCGCATCGGCGTCGCCGTACTGGATCATTCGCGCGGCCAGACCGATGTTGTGCGAGCCCGTGGTGCAGGCCGTCACGCAGGCGATATTCGGACCCTTCAGGCCGAACATGATCGACAGCTGGCCGGACACCATGTTGATGATCGAGCTGGGCACGTAAAACGGCGAGACCTTGCGCGGACCTTTGGCGGCAAGATCAAGCGTGGTGGCTTCGATCGTGTAAAGCCCGCCGATACCGGCGCCCACCGCCACGCCGATACGCGGCGCGTTGGCCTCGGTGATTTCCAGCCCGGAATCCTTCAGCGCCTGCGTGCCAGCCGCCACACCGTAGTGGATGAACGGGTCCATCTTCTTGACGTCTTTCGCCGCCATCCACTGGGCTGGATCAAAGTCGCTGACCTGACCGGCGATGCGGGTGGCGTAGGCAGAAGCATCGAAATGCGTCACCGGGACGATGCCGCTGATCCCCTTGACGACGCGATCCCATGCGCTGGCGATGTCGTTGCCAACCGGGGAAATGATGCCCATGCCAGTGACTACTACTCGACGCTTGCTCATGCTGTGTTCCTTGGTAATCCGTCAATCCGCGATGGCCCGCCGCTTGGCGCGCCAGCTAGATACGTCCTCGATGGTGACGCAGACGCAACGCGCACACCATACGGGTTCGGACGTTACAAAATGCAGAAATGAAAACTGCGCCGGTAGAGGCGCAGTGTTCGATGTGGTCAGATCGGCTGGAAGGCAACGTCGCTGCCTTATTCCAACCCGACCCATGTCAGATCAATCAGTCCTTGGAATGGGCCTTGATGTAATCCACAGCCTGCTGCACGGTGGTGATCTTCTCGGCGTCTTCGTCCGGAATCTCGGTCTCGAACTCTTCCTCGAGTGCCATGACCAGTTCCACCGTATCGAGCGAATCAGCGCCCAGATCATCTACGAACGACGCGTTCGCCGTGACTTCATCTTCCTTTACGCCCAGCTGTTCGATGACGATTTTCTTGACGCGCTCTTCGATGGTGCTCATGTTGCCCATACCTCTCAAGGAGTAGTTGTTTGTCCATGCAGGCGAGTGCCTGCACAAGCCCGGCGGCATTGTAGTGGCTTCGCCGTGAAGCCGCCACGATGTGCCGGTGATACGTGACGACAGCCAACTCGGCCATCGCGAAGGGGTAATTGTCGCCTAAAACGTGGCCGCTGGCGACCACCTGGCCCGCAGAGCCTACGGCATATACATGCCGCCGTTGACGTGAAGGGTCTCGCCGGTGATGTACGCCGCGGCCGGTGAGGCCAGAAAGCCGACCGCCTTGGCAATATCCGCCACCTCGCCGAGTCGGCCCAGCGCGATCTGACCCAGCAGCGCCTCCTTCGAGTCTTCCGGCAGCGCCTTGGTCATGTCGGTATCGATAAAACCGGGCGCCACCACGTTCACCGTGATGCCGCGCGAGCCGATCTCGCGTGCCAGCGATTTGGAGAACGCGATGATGCCGGCCTTGGCCGCCGCGTAATTGGACTGGCCCGGATTGCCGGTCAGCCCGATCACCGAGGCGATCGAAATGATGCGGCCCTTGCGCGCCTTCATCATGCCGCGCATCACCGCCTTCGACGTGCGATAGACCGAGCTGAGGTTGGTATCGAGGATTACGTGCCAGTCGTCTTCGCGCATGCGCATCAGCAGCTGGTCGCGGGTAATGCCGGCGTTGTTGACGAGAATCGAGATCGCGCCGAACTCCTTGCCGATGCCGTCGATCAGCGCCTCGACCGCGGCGCTGTCGGTGACGTTCAACACTCGGCCGTGTCCGCCGCTGGCGGCCAGACGCGCGCCTATCGCGGCCGCGCCACTTTCGCTGGTCGCCGTGCCGATCACCGTGGCGCCCATGGCGGCCAGCTCGTCGGCGATGGCGGCGCCGATGCCGCGACTGGCGCCGGTCACCAGCGCGATTTCACCTTGCAGGGTATGGCTCATCGATATGTCCTGATATTCGCGGAGTGAAATTTGAGAATAGAAAACGCGCGCGCGGTCAGACCCATTCGACAGCGGTAGTGTCGATATCGGCTGGCGTACCGATCGCGCGCGCTTCGAGGGTCTTGTCGATACGCTTGATCAAGCCGGTCAGCACCTTGCCCGGGCCACATTCGACAATGCGCGTGGCGCCGCCGCTGGCCAGCGCCTGCACGCACTGCGTCCAGCGCACCGGCAGGTATAGCTGGCGCTGCAGCGCACTGCGAATATCGTCGACCGTGGCATAGGTCTTGGCATCGGCGTTCTGCACAACGGGAATCGACGGCAGCTGCCATGAGATCGACGCCATCCGCTCGCCCAGACGATCGGCCGCATCGCGCATCAACATACAGTGCGAAGGCACCGACACCGCCAGCTTGATGGCCTTCTTTACGCCCAGCTCGGCCAGTCGCGCCAGCGCCCGATCGACCGCCTCGGCGTTGCCGGCAATCACCAGCTGGCCCGGCGAATTGAAGTTCGCCGGCGAGACGACCTGACCCTGCGCAACCTCTTCGCACACGGCCGCAATTTGCGCATCGTCACCGCCGAGGATGGCGGCCATGGCGCCGACGCCTGCGGGCACCGCCGCTTGCATCAGGCGACCGCGCTCGGCCACCAGCGCGGCAGCATCGTGCAGCGACAGCGCGTTGGCACAGACCAGGGCGCTGTATTCGCCGAGGCTGTGGCCCGAGAGCTGCGCCGGCTGTGCGCCACCGAGCTTCTGCCATACCCGCCACACCGCCACGCTGGCAGCCAAGAGGGCCGGCTGGGTGTTTTCGGTGCGGTTGAGCTGATCTTCGGGTCCCTGCGCGGCAAGGCTCCATAGATCCAGGCCTGCGCCTTGCGAGGCCTCTTCAAACGTTGCCTGCACTTCCGGGTGCGCGGCGGCCAGTTCGGCCAGCATGCCAACCGACTGCGAACCCTGGCCGGGAAAAACAAACGCGAGCGAGGCGGACTTTGTGTTCATGAGTCAGGCGAATTCTTTCGGAGAAAACCACCATGGTGCCAGCATCTGCCGCCATACGCAGCTGTATCCGGCCATCCGAGGGCAGACCGCAACGATGCCGCCCTGAGGCGGCATCGATAGGGGACACAGACTGACGGCGCGGTCGTCTTCAATAACGCAGCAGCGCGGAAGCCCAGGTAAAGCCGCCGCCAAATGCCTCCAGCAGCAGATTCTGGCCACGCTGCACCTTGCCCGAACGCACGGCGTGATCCAGCGCCAGCGGCACCGAACCGGACGACGTATTGGCGTGCTGATCGACCGTGACAATCACGCGGTCCATCGACATCTTCAGACGCTTGGCGGTGGCTTCTATGATGCGCAGATTGGCCTGATGCGGAATCAGCCAGTCGATGTCCGACTCGTGCATGCCCGCGGCCTGCAGGGTTTCGTCGACCAGCGAATCGAGCGTTTTCACCGCGACCTTGAACACTTCGCGGCCCGCCATGCGGATGCGCACGCCGTGATTCGGCTCGTCGGTAAACCCGACCGACACGCCAACGGGGTTGTACAGCAGATTCTTGTGGCCGCCATCGGCGTGCAGGCAGGTGGCGTAAATGCCCGGCTCGCTCGACGCTTCCAGCACCACGGCGCCGGCGCCGTCACCAAACAGCACGCAGGTTTCGCGTTCGGTCCAGTCGACCATGCGAGTCAGCGTTTCGGCGCCAATCACCAGCACCTTCTTCGATGACCCGCTCTTGATGAACTTGTCGGCCACGCCCAGCGCATA
>CBAAAD010000294.1:0-4540 GCA_964658785.1 uncultured Methylobacterium sp. | reverse complement strand
GCAGGGCGGTGTGCGCCTGGCCGAGGTGTTGAACGAGGCGCTGGATTGATTGAGAGACACTCATTGTCACTTGACGAGTGGCGAGTCGCGGGAAGGAGAGCCTCCTGACGCCCGCTGATATTTTTTATCACTCGCCTTTATGAAAAGCCGCGGAAAGCCCGGCTAGCGGCACTGCATCGTGGCAACGCCGGACCGAAATTGCTAAGTTGTCCGAATGACCAACGAACTCATCCAGACCCGCCGTACCAAGATCGTCGCCACTCTTGGCCCTGCCACCGATGCACCGGGCATGCTCGAACGCATCATCAGCGAGGGTGTCGATGTGGTTCGCCTAAACCTCTCGCACGGCCAGCCGGACGATCATCGCGCGCGCGCCGCCGCGGTGCGCGAAGCGGCGGCGAAAGTGGGCAGGGAAGTCGGCATTCTGGCCGATCTGCAGGGTCCGAAAATTCGCATCGAGCGCTTTGCCAACGGCCCGATCGAGCTGCAGGCGGGCGCGGCTTTCGTGCTCGAATGCCGACCCGACGCAGCTCCCGGCACGATCGACCACGTCGGCGTCAGTTACTACGGCCTGCCGCATGACGTGCATGCCGGCGATGTGCTGCTGCTGGACGATGGGCTGGTCGCGCTGGACGTCATCAGCGTGCAGGGCGCGGATATTCATTGCGTGGTGCAGATTGCCGGCAAGCTGTCCGACCGCAAGGGCCTCAACCGCCAGGGCGGCGGCCTTTCGGTGGAGGCGCTGTCGGACAAGGATCGCAACGACATCAGGCTGGCGGCCGAGATCGGCGCCGACTTTCTGGCCGTGTCGTTCGTACGCTCCGCGGCGGACATGAATCAGGCGCGCCAGCTGCTGCACGAGGCCGGCGGCAATGCGGCGCTGGTGGCAAAGATCGAGCGCGCCGACGCCATTCCGGTGCTCGGCGAAATCATCGACGCCTCCGATGTGGTGATGGTGGCGCGCGGCGATCTGGGCGTGGAAATCGGCGACGCCGAATTGCCCGGCCTGCAGAAAAAAATCATTCGTGAATCGGTGGAGCGCAACCGCGCCGTGATCACCGCCACGCAGATGCTGCAATCCATGGTGCGCTCGCCGATCCCCACGCGCGCCGAGGTGCTCGACGTGGCCAACGCGGTCATTGACGGCACCGACGCCGTGATGCTGTCGGAGGAGACCGCTGCCGGCGCGCATCCGGACAAGGCGGTAGCCGCCATGCGCCGCATCTGCCTCGGTGCCGAACGCCAGTTCGAGCCGAAGGACGATCTGACCGATCGCCAGCATCGGCAGATCGAGCGCACCGATCAGGCGATTGCCCTGGCGGCGATGCTGCTGGCCAGCGAGCTGGGCGTGCGCGCCATCGTGGCGCTGACCGAAACCGGCGCGACCGCGCAGTGGCTGTCGCGCTATCGCAGCGCGGTGCCGATCTACGCGCTGTCGCCGTTCGACGACGCCCGCCGCCGCATGCTGATGCTGCGCGACGTGCAGCCGGTCAAGTTCAACCATGTCGGCCTAACCAGCGCCTCGTCGGCTCGCGCCGCCGTGCAGCAGCTGTTCGTCGAGGGCAAGCTCAGCGAGGGCGATCGGGTGGTGCTTACCCATGGCGACCATGTCGGTCGCGGCGGCGGTACCAACACGCTGAAGCTGCTGTCGGTGGGTGTCGAGGGCATGGTGGAGAGCCTGCGCGATCTTTGATGAATGGTGTACTTGATCTGTTTTCGGCGGCTGCGCCAGCCGCCGCAGACGCGACTACACTTCTGACATACGCTTACCTCGCGCCCACTCAGGAGAGATCGCCATGAAATCGATAGTCCGCCCGCTTGGTCAGGGCCTTTTGCTGGCGCTCGCGATGGGCTGCGCCGCGCCGGTGATGGCGCAGGCGCGCAGGCTGGATCCGGAGCATCTGTCCCACGATTGGATTCTGCTCAATACCAATGTGCAGATGAATACGCCCAACAGCGGGCTGAATCTGGATAAGCCAGGCTGCGTCGCTGTCACTTACACGGTCGGTTCGGGTGGCGTGCCGATGAACGTGAAGGTGGCCAAGGTTGCGCCGAAAAGTGACCTGGGGCCGGCAGCCGCCAGCGCCGTGGCCAATTTTCGCTACGGGCCGTCGCTGACCAACCGCCAGGACAACCCGGTGGATACCTACTACGTCGTGGCGTTCAATTCGCCCGACGACAAGGCCAAGCGTCAGGCGCTGACGGACGCCTGCAAGCTTCCGGGCTACGGCCAGTAATCAAGCCAGCGGAACGTCACCGGCAGGCCTGGTTGAGGGGCTCCACGCCGGCACCCCGGTCGGTTTCGCCAATCTGGCCTATAATTCGCGTTTTGAACCACGCCGCCTCGATTCCGAGGCGGCTGTCTTTTTTGCGGTCCCGCATCGCCTTCGCACTACGGAGTCAGCATGAGTATTGAAGATCTCGAAAGTATCGCCCTGGCGATGGTCGCGCCCGGCAAGGGCATTATCGCCATCGACGAGTCGACCAACACGATCGCCAAGCGCTTCGACGCCGTAGGCATCGAAAATACCGAGGAAAACCGTCGCGCCTACCGCGAGCTGCTGCTCACCACGCCCGGCCTTTCCGAGCATATTTCCGGCGCGATCCTGTACGACGAAACGATCCGCCAGTCGACCAAGGATGGCGTGCCGTTTACCCAGATCATGAAGAAGGCGGGCATCATTCCCGGCATCAAGGTCGACAAAGGCCCGCAGCCGCTGGCCGGTTTCCCGGGTGATGTGGTGACCGAAGGCCTCGATGGCCTGCGTGAGCGCCTGCAGGAATACGCCAAGCTCGGCGCGCAGTTCGCCAAGTGGCGCGCCGTGATCAACATCAGCGAAGACAACCCCAGCTCCACCGCCATCGAAGCCAACTGCCACGTGCTGGCGCGCTATGCGGCGCTGTGCCAGGAAGCCGGCATCGTGCCGATGGTCGAGCCCGAAGTGATCATGGACGGCGACCACAGCATCGAGGTCAGCTACGAAGTGCACGAGGCCGTGCTGCGCAGCCTGTTCAACGCGCTGTACGAGCAGAACGTGATGCTGGAAGGCACGATTCTGAAAGTCAGCATGGTCATCCCCGGCAAGGCGTCGGACGAGCAGGTCGACGTCGAAGAGGTAGCCGAAGCCACCGTGCGCGTGCTGAAAACCACCGTGCCGGCCTCGCTGCCGGGCATCGTGTTTCTCTCCGGCGGTCAGACGGATGAGCAGTCCACCGCCCACCTCAATGCGATGAACCGCATCGGGCCGCACCCGTGGCCGCTGTCGTTCTCGTACGGCCGCGCCATGCAGCAGGCGGCGCTGAAGCTCTGGGCCAAGGACATGAAGGCGAATTACGCCGACGCCCAGAAGACCGTGCATGCGCGCGCGCGCGATAACGGACTGGCCGCGCTCGGACAGTGGCACGCCAAGTAAGCCAACGGCTTTTTTGCGAACGAAAAACGGGCGCCGTGGGCGCCCGTTTTTTTGCGGCTATGTCAGACAACGCCCGCCAATCCGCGGCGTCGGCCAAAGGCTTCGGTTTAGAAGCGATACTCGGCGCTGGCCGTCAGCGTGTTGGTGTCCAGGCCCACGCGCGTGCCGGCAAACTGCCCGTTGGTCAGGCTCGGATCGCGGTGTACGCCGTAATAGGTGTAGTTGAGACCGACCGACCAGTTCCGGTTGATATCCCAGCCCGTGCCGACGCCAGCGTAGTAACCGATGTTGTTGGAGAAGCTGCGACGTACCGGAAACTGCGTATCTTCCGACAGGGCCGAACCGTGCGCATCAAATACGCCGCCGCGCAGGTTGACGTACCAGGCCTGCGTGAAGTTCAGCCGCATCGCACCGCCGAGGGTGGCGCCGCGCAGATTCGAGCGTGCGTCGCCGACGCTGCCGCCGTTGGCCAGATAGTTCTGGTTGACATCGGACTTGGCGTCGAACTTGCCCAGATATACGTAACCCAGCTCGGCACCGAGCGACATGTCGGGGCTCACCGCCCAGCGGTAACCGCCGGTCAGCGCGCCGGCATAGTTCGCCTTGCGATAGGTCTGGTTGTCGTTGGCGCGGCTCGCGCCGAGGTCGCCGTCGACGTACCAGCCGGAATGGGACTTCCAGCCAGCCCGGGTGCTGCTGTCGGTGGAAGCGTCTTGCGCAAAGGCTGCAGGGATGGCGAAAACGCCGGCGGTAGCCAAGGCGAGGGCGAACAATGTCTTTTTCATGGGGCGTACTCCTAACTTTTTTGGGTCCGACTGCGCTTCCGGGGGTTCGGTTGATCGCAGGCGTCGCACCAGCTCAAGGCGATGCTGAAACGTTAGATGGGCACGCGCGCAAACAGTTTCAATACTGTTGAGTACACAATTAAGCAGTCGTTAATGTCAATATTTTTTAGGGGCTTGCAGCGGCTTTTTAGCAAGCAGGGTATTTGTCGTGCCCAGGCCGGGGCAACCTAAAGGTGTCCGGCGGCGATGCTCCACCCCCATCCCGCAAATGAAAAAAACGGGCGCCCGGGGGCGCCCGTTTCATGGTGTCGCTGGTCTTTTTCCAACGCTTTAGAAGCGGTA
>CBAAAD010000293.1:0-4556 GCA_964658785.1 uncultured Methylobacterium sp. | reverse complement strand
GGCAGGGTGAACGCATACGCGCCCAGCAGCAGCGACGCGCCGGACGCAACATAGAACTGGCCCGTCGTCGTTTCCAGATGCAGCAGGCTCACCACCCACAGCGCCGCGATAAAGCCGATGGTTCCCCACACGCGGATCGGCGGGTAGTCGACCACCACATCGCGCCCCTCCGCCTTCAGCGCCGAATACGCCACGGCGATCGACAGCGAGATCGTCGGCATGTAGCACATCATGTTGAGCAGCATCACCCAGAAAAACGTCGTCGGGTTGTCGATCAGTGGCGTGGCAAACAGCACGGCGGCGCCGCCCAGATGCAGCAGGCCATAGAGCTTTTCGGCATTGACCCACTTGTCGGCCACCATGCCCATCAGCGACGGCATGAACATCGACGCAATGCCCATCGTCGAAAAAATCGCACCGAACTGCGCGCCCGACCAATGCCGGTTCTGAAACCAGTAGGCGCCAATCGTGATCAGCCACGAACCCCATACAAAAAACTGCAGAAAGTTCATGGCGATCAGGCGCGACTTGATACTCATCGAATCCCCATCGTGGTAGCCCTACTTCACCACACGCTTTACCCATGCCGCGGCGCAAGCCGGGCAGCCTTTAGTGTGTCGAAGGGTAGAGTGTGCAGCAGGCAAGGGCAACCCGCGCGGCCGCCAGCCAAATCGTGGGCCCATCGAGACTTTTGCTGGCCGTTACTCGGTAACGCGATTTGTCTAGGCTGCATAACGGCAAAAGGGTTTGCCGGGCGGTTCGATTCGCTGCACTGGACCATGGCTTGCTACATCGGGACGGGCTGCATTCGTCAACCTATGACGCAAAAAAAATGACATCGCGTTGCGCGATCAAGGTTGAACTACAAGCTCATCGCTGGCGGTGCCTGCGGCGGCACGTGTGCCACAGTCTGGCTTTGCGCTTGCACGGTTTGCTGCGCCAGCGTCGGCTGCAAGGCCTGACTGCTTTGCGCTATGGGCGTATTTACCGCAGTGGCTGTTTGCACCTGCGCCGTGTACTTGAGTGTGCCGTGCTGAACCGCAAACGCGTTCGCACCATCTTCGCTCAGCGCGACCTGATCGATGCGAGTCATGCCCTGATGCTTCGACGCCACCGTCAACGCAGCCGCAAGGTTGTTGCTCTGCTGATCCGGCGTGCGGCCCAGATGCGCGTCCAGCGCATGCACCGCCTTTTGCGCCTGCAGATACAGCCCATGATCCGGATTAGCCGCATTGTCCAGCCCCGGCACTTTGCTTGCCTGAGACGGATGGCGGATGGCCTCCAACGTCTTCGGCCCCGCGATGCCATCCACCACAAGATGGTGATCCCGCTGAAAAGCTTCTACCGCATGTTTCGTATTCGGCCCGAAATCGCCATCGGCTTTCAGCGCATGGCCTTTGGCGCCCGTGTAGCCGAGTACGATCAAATTTTCCTGCATTTCGACAACGTCCTGCCGGGGTACCTTGGCGGTTTCATGCTTGCTATCTGCTGCAGCTTGGCTTGCGCCGGGAACGTAGCCGTGGTCGAGCTTTTCCTGCCACGCGGCAGCGGCTTTTTTTCTGTCTGACAGGCCGTTTTCACCGCCATTAATATCAAGGCAGGCTCCTTCAACATCCTTCTGATGGCCATGAGGGACGACTCTTGACTGCCAGTAATGGATGGCAATTTTTGCCGCGTTCTCCCGATTTTCGGCAAGCTCCGGATGATTGACCAAGTCCAGGCCTACCTCTTTACCGACCTGCGCGTAATTGGCGCGGCCGGTGAGTTGAACATAGCCGCGGCCGTGGTACTTCCATCCGTCGCCAGGTTCGGTGTTGCCCAAGTGCCGAGGACTTTTCCCCCACTCGCCACCATAAATAGCGTTGGCGACAGCTTCTGGACCGCCGGCCGCAATGGCGTCCGCCTGCTTGATGTCCTTCAGACCGTTGCGGCCGGGGAAAACCTCAAGGAGCCGCTGGCCGGAATAGCCCAGCTGCTCGCTCTTATGTGAAAAGCCGCCACACTCTACCTGCATCTGGCCCATGAAATTGGCCAATTCTTTCTTGTCAGTGATTCCAGCGTTGATAGCGCTCTGTAGCAGGTAATCCGCATTGTCTTTGGACGACATGACGTTGATCTCCTTTTTTCTGCGGTGGGAAACGCAAGGGGTCAGTGCACACTCGGCAGGCCATGCGCCTGGATATCTGGATCCGGCTTCCAGCGCATGGTGGTATCGATCAAAGTTTTATCATTCGACTCTACTATTTTGCCTTTTTGACACTTCATCTCTTTCAGCGCAGCCGTTGCACCCGCGCGTTGAATAAGAACGCCGCCACGGTCAAAGTTGGTTCCAGAAATCGAGTAGACGATGTATTTATATCCACCATTGCTGAAGGAATACGCGGTGCCCCCGGTGCCACCTCCATAAACAAGATGAGAATTAGCGAAAGCATCGGTGTCGGGATGGCCTGCAGGAGGGAAAACGAGTTCTGGCTTACTCAGCCTTCCATAGACGTAACGGAAGTGCGCGCTCGAACCGCTTGCATCTGCAGAGGAACAAATGGACACAATCTTGTTCGCTGTATCCAGCGGGCAGGAAAACACCACCTTGTCTGTTTTTTCGCAAAGCGTGCCGGCACCATCGGCCGCATGAGAAATCGTTACACACAGCGGCAACAAGGCAAAGCCAGCGACTATTTTTTTAAACTTCATGATGGTTGTCCAGGAATGAGGTTTTAAGATTCGGCGCGATGACTAGTGCGCAGAGGGTGCCTGACTAGGCTATCGATCTGTTCTGTAAGCGACGTCTACATAACGATGCTGTGGCGTTGGTTGGCACACGTTGGCAGGATTATGCAGTTGAGGGACTCACGTAAAGCTCGTTATGAATTTATCTTGATCGCTCATCACAAAT
The DNA here is from genome assembly GCA_964658785.1 of uncultured Methylobacterium sp. GTDB lineage: Bacteria > Pseudomonadota > Gammaproteobacteria > Xanthomonadales > Rhodanobacteraceae > Rhodanobacter. The sequence continues at coordinate 1,663 of CBAAAD010000293.1, read as the reverse complement.
CTCTCGTTATGGCTTGAGATCGCTGTTCAAGCGCACAGTAAATTCAGCCTGGTTGGCGTCGTCTGAAGACGTCCGGTAATTCCCGGCGATGACCAACGAGTTTCCCTGCCATTTGAAGCGGTCTGCACCCTCGGCCACCCAGGCGGTATAGGCCTTGGGTACGTTCAAATCTTGTTGCGTGATCAGTGCACCCGTATCGGCATTGAGCTTCACGACGCGAGGCAGGGTCTGTGAAAGGGTTTGTTCGGATTGCGTATCCGACTGTAGTAGAACGAACGCAGCATCGCCGGAACCCGCGCAATGCGTTGCACGACTCTGGAAAGTATTCGGTGGTAACTTAGGGTGCTTTACCCAGAGAATCTTCCTGTTTTTTTCGTTCTCAGCATAAACAACGGGCTTCTGTTCCATGCCGTCATCGCCAGTCACTGCGCCGACATGACACAACAGGCCGTTGCCAATGGGCTCTGAGGCGTACGAAGTGAAATGTGTTGGAATCTCAAGTGCCGCCATGTTCGCCGAATTGGTTTTTGCAGGCAAAGAGGGTGCGGCCCTGAGAGCGGACACAGCAGAATTTTTTTCTTCGTCCGATAAATCCTTGGCGCCAGCAGTGCAGGCCGCCGATAAAAAGCATAGTGCGAATATTCCAACAGATCGAATGTAACTCATGGCAATTTGATTCCGGTGCGCTTTCAAAAAGATGTCAACGCACTTGATTGAATCTGCCAACGGATTGCATGGTTCGTGCGGCACGCCAGGTAAGCACAGACGCATCAGATAATGTCTCTGACCCTTTTGAATACCTTTGATTATGATTTAGCGTGCCAGCGAGCACTGTTCGTCGCTGGTGCATGCGATCGCAGGGCATCAATTCCATGCTCGCAGTCGACTAAGGGGAGGGCGCTGAACCATGCTGGGCCATGATGGCGGCGATGACTGCGGGGTTTTGAGCCGCGCCAGGGATGCAGCTATTCAGGAATGCCAGGCGTGTGTTGTAGCTATCAACTGCGTCGAAATAAGGGTCGTATACAGCCAGGCCAGTGCCGTCAGGAAGATACCAGTAAGCAATGGGCACAGTGCAGGAAGGGTCAGTCACGCTGGAACCAAAACCGGATGTGCCGGCCATGCACAGCAGGACCGTACAGGGGGTGGGGATTACCTGAGCCTGGGCCGATGTGAAGCAAGCGGCCAGGCCCAGCACAAGGGTGGCGGCGAAAGTACGTGGTTTCATAGAAAACCTCCGACATAGTTAGTGAGTGGCGAAACTGTGCCTCGAGCGATACCGCGGACATGGACTACATCGACATTTGCGGATGTGCTTGTGTCGGAGTCACAGAAGCTTGCTGCTGCCCCTGTTGCTGATTGACCAGCTGCGCCGCCATGCTGCTCTTATCGATGGGCGTGTTTACCGCCTCGGCTGTTGGCACAAAGGCTACCTGCCGCATCGGCGAATCCGGCCGGCCCTGCACGGCAAAGGCATGCGAGCCGTCTTCGCTGAGCACGACGGTGTCGATCGATGTCATGCCTTTGTGCTTGGCGGCGACTACCAGCGAGGCGGCCAGTTGGTCGCTTTGTTCATCGGAGGTGCGCCCCATGCTGGCATCGAGGTGTTGCACGGCAGCGCGCGCCTGCTCGTACAGCGCGTGGTCGGGGTTTTTCGGGTCGG
>CBAAAD010000292.1:0-4576 GCA_964658785.1 uncultured Methylobacterium sp. | reverse complement strand
GGGGTGCTTCCATCGAATAAGCGCCTCGGCGCCGGTCAGCATGCGCCGCTGAAGATCCACCTTGGGCTGGTAGTGAAGCACAAACTCCTGCCGCTCCAGCGCGACGCGCAGCTGGCTTTCCAGCATCAGCTGGGCGGAAACCTTTTCAGTCATCTGCGACTGAAACCAGAGGTAGCGCTCGCCGCGCATCTTGGCTTTTTTCAGCGCGACCTCCGCATGCCGAAGCAGCACCGTGGCGTCCACGCCGTCGTCCGGAAATGTGGAGCAGCCCACCTTGGCAGCGATGCGCAGGACGCTGTCGTTGATATGAAACGAATGGGCTGTGAATTTTTCGATCCTGGTTTCAACCAGGCGGTCAAGGTCACCGGACTCCTTGATGACCGGAAGCACCAGCGCAAAGAGGTCCGGCCCCACCCGGGCAACCAGGTGAATATCGCCGGCGCCCTCGGTCAGCCATAGGGCGACCTGCCGCAGCAACGCGTCCCCGGCGGCCTGCCCCAGCGTGTCGTTGACGTTCTTGAATCGCTCCAGATCCACCAGCCACACCGCCAGACGGTGGCGCCCCTCGATGGCGCTGCGCACGTACTGCGCGACGCGCTCGAGAAACAGCGTACGGTTGGCCAGACCGGTGAGGTTGTCGTAATAAGCCAGATAGTTGATCTTCTGCGCCTTGCCGATGTGATCCACCGCAAAGGCGATTTCATTGCTGATTTCACCCAGCAGCTTCATCTCTTCCTCATGGAAATAATCGATGTCGTCGGCATAGAGAGCCAGCACGCCCACCACCGCACCGTCGACGATAAGAGGAAATTTGGCGAGCGATCCAATACCGTGACTGCGATAGCGCTGCGCCGATGTGATCGGAGTATGGGATTGCAGGTCATTCGCGACGACCGGTTTCTTTTCGCGGATAGACTGCGCGGCGGTAGAGTCCCCCAGCCACAGACCTCCTTTTATGCGCAAGCGCTCAGTGATTTCCTGCAGATGCTCCGCGCTTATCGCGGCCGAAGCGACCGGCACGATGTGGGTGCCCGCGGCGTCGATCATGCCAATCCACGCCATGCGAAATCCGCCGGCCTCTACCGCTACGCGGCAGGCTTCGCGAAACAACTCGTCGCGATCAAGGGCGCGCACAATCAGTCCGCCAATACCGCTGGACACGGCGTGCACGCGATTGAGATGGCGTATCCTCAGTTCGGCCGCGCGCTGCTCGGTAATGTCTTCGCCAATGCTGGCCGATCCTATCAATTCACCTTCGGCCGAGCGCAGCAGCGAATTGCTCCAGCGCATGCGGCGGCGCTCGCCGGATCGGGTGACAATCTGGTTTTCCCGCTGCCAGCTTTCACGCTGGTTGGACAGCTGAAGCGCAAACGCGTTTCCACCTTCGGTGTGCTGCCACGGAATGAAATGCTCGAACCAGTTTCGACCGATGACCTGATCGAGTTCCCAGCCGGTGAGTCGTAGGAAAAAGTCATTGCAAAACGTAATGGTTCCCTGGACGTCCAGCATGACCGAAGCCAATTGCACGTCGCGCAGCAAATCGCTGAACCGGCGCTCGCTTTCCAGCAGCTTGTACGCCGCGTCCTTGCGCTGCGTGATATCGGTGGCAACGGCAGCGATGCGATAGGCCACGCCGTCGTCGTTGAGCAACGGGTAGCCGCGCAGGTGAATCCAGCACACCCCGCTGTCCGCCCGCACGATGCGGAACTCCTGGTCGAAGCCGGCGCGGCCGACCTCCATCCAGCCCCGCATCACGTCGACGCGATCCTCCGCATGCACTGACTGCATCCAGGATCGCGGATCGGCGTACAGGCTTTCGCGCGACAAACCCCAGATGCGATCGTACGCAGGGCTGACGTAAATCATCAGCGTGCCGGTGGCATCGCCGAGAAAAAACACGTCGTCGATGGTTTCGGCCATCTGGCGAAACCGCGACTCGCTATCGAACAGATTCTGCTGGCTCACCCGCCGTCCGGTGATGTCGACGTGCATCACCACCGCGCCCAGCGGCCGATCCAGTACCAGCGGCGTGACGGTAAGCAGGAACCAGCGCTGCTCGCGCCCGCTCTGGCACGCGTATTCGATGGAAAATATCTTTTGCTCACCGCTGAGTACCGCGCGTATGCCGGCGCCGATGGCGTGGCCGGCGGGCGCTTCGCTGGCGCTGGCTTCATCGCAGATACGCAGATAATCCAGGCCAACGCCCCAGCCCGGATTGTGCAGCATGCTGGCTCCGGCAAAGCGTCGCCAGCCCTCGTTGACGGAAACGATAAGCCCCTGGGCGTCGAGCAGCGCAATATGCGCCGGCAGCGCGTTGATGATGGCCGCCTGCTTCGCGGCCTCGGTCTTGCGCAAGTGGGTCTGCGCATGGCGCAGCAGAAAAACATGGCCGTGCGCGTCGACCACCGAATCGATCGCCTGGCCGGTGAGTTCGTCCAGGCGCGTATCGGTCTGGCACAGCGCGCCGGCCAGGCGGTCCAGTTCGTCCGCCGTCGCGGCATCCACCACGGCGCTGGCCGACAATTTTGTCAACGACATACCCAGACCCAGCGCTTCCAGTACGGCGCGGGTGTCGTTCAAGGTACCCACAATGGCGACCGCCGGAAGCGGAGACAGCTTCAGCAAGGTGGGGGTGGCGGTGACCTGTGCGGCGCGTGCATCGGCGGGGTGACGAAACACGTCGATGATTTCAATTTCGTGCCGGTCCGGCAGATGATCCACGCACAGCGCCGTCAGGTTGGCAATGGCCTGAGACGAATGAAGCGCGTCACCGGCGACGAATAATTGAAACCTGAAAACGTCAGAGGCGCTCATAAGTGCTCGCTCAGGCAGTCCTCTTCGATGGCGTCTGTGGCTTACCCTGCCGACTGCCAACGTTCCTTTTTTTCTGCGACATCGTTATAGCACTTTCTTGCGCGAATTCCGGGTATCGCTCGCCTATGCACATCAAAGGACCCATCAACTAGCTGTCGTGTCCATCAAATCCGGGCAAGCTCAATGGTCTGCGCGGCCCCATATTTGGATGCGTTGCAACGCTACGGCCGCCGCGCGTCCCTAAGCCACAGGACCTACGGCGGCGCGTTGGTTTATGGTCTGAATGACGCAAGCAGCGCTCTCGCGGAGCACCTCCGTTAGCCTCAGGAGCACGTTGCACTTAGTTGCACTTACTCGTATCACTCAGGAATTCACGCCATGTGGCAGTACACAGGTAGCGAACGCCCCGCCACGGCGGCGACGCCGGGTCCGGGCCAGGAGTCGGTATGGGACTACCCGCGGCCGCCGCGGCTGGCTGTCGATACGCGCCGGGTTTTGGTGCGCGCGGGCGCAACCATCATTGCCGACACGCGAAGGGCGGTGCGCCTGCTGGAAACGGCCAGCCCGCCGACCTTCTACCTGCCGCCGGACGATATCGATCAGACGCTGATTGAAGCGACGTCGGGCATCTCGATGTGCGAGTGGAAGGGTGCCGCCAGCTACTGGACCGTGGTGCTGCCCGACGGCGCGCGCCTCGATGCCGTGGGCTGGAGTTACCCCAAGCCCAGGCCGGCGTTTGCGTCGATCGCGGGATGGCTGTCGTTCTACCCGGCTCGCCTGCACTGCGAAGTGGACGGCGAACGGGTGCGCCCGCAGCCGGGCGGATTCTACGGCGGCTGGCTCACCGATGAGATCGTCGGCCCGGTCAAGGGTGAACCCGGCACCGGCCATTGGTAGGCGCGATGCAATGAACATCGAACGTGCCTACGAAAGCTTTCCGCCGACCCGCGAATCCGCCCTTCTGCGTATCGCCGCGATTCGTCCGAATGACTACGCGCGCAGCCGCAACGCGCTCGATGGCGCGGTGACGCGGCTGTCGCCGTATCTCGCCCACGGCTTCATCAGCCTGCCCGCCGCGCATGCGGCCGTGTCGGCGCGCCACGCCATCGATCCGCAGCACAAGCTGGTTTACGAGTTCGGCTGGCGCGAATACTGGCATCACGTGTGGTCGCATCGTGGCGACGGGATTTTTGATTCGCTGCACGAAGGTCTGCTGCCTGACGATGCCTATGCCGGCGACGTGCCCGCGGACATCCGCGAGGCGCGCACCGGCGTGCCGGTGATTGACCGCGCCGTGCGCGAGCTCTACGCCACCGGCTATCTGCACAACCACGTTCGCATGTGGCTGGCCAGTTATGTAGTGCACCTGCGCAAGATTCATTGGCGCGCCGGCGCCGACTGGCTTTACGCACATCTGCTCGATGGCGATCTGGCCAGCAACCACCTTAGCTGGCAGTGGATCGCAGCGACGGCAAGCCACAAGCCCTACCTGTTCAATGCCGAGAACGTGGCCAAATATGCGCCGTCGGAATGGCATAGCCCGAAGAGTGTCATCGATACGAGCTACGAGGCGCTTGACGTCATCGCGCGACAGCCCGGGCCGGTCACCTCACATCCCCTGGCGAACGGCAGTCGCGAACCTGCACTGCTGATCGAGCCGCCGGAAGCGCTGGGTTTCTCGGCTCCCGATGCGGCGGCCATCGCCGGCCGCGACGTGTGGCTGGTTCATCCCTGGTCGCTGGACGAACCGCCGCAAGATCTG
>CBAAAD010000291.1:0-4577 GCA_964658785.1 uncultured Methylobacterium sp. | reverse complement strand
CCCCGTTCCCCGTTCCCCGCCCCCGGCCCCCGGCCCCCCGCCCCCGTCAAAGCCATGCGCATCGAACAGCAACCCGCCTACGTGCTGCACGCGCGGCCTTACCGCGAGACGTCGCTGTTGCTGGAATGCCTGACGCGCGAGCATGGCCGCATTGGCGTGATCGCGCGCGGCGTGCGTGGTGAAAAGGCCCGCCTGAAGCGGGCGCAGCTGGAGCCGTTTCAGCCGATCGTGATGGATCTGCTGCTGCGCGGCGAGCTGGCCACCCTGACCGCGGTCGAGCCGGTCGGGGTACCGCTGCGCATGATTGGCGACGCGGCGCTGGCCAGCCTTTATCTCAACGAACTGGTGGTGCGGCTGACCGAGCGGCAGGATCCGTTTCCCAGCCTGTTCGATGCCTACGCCACGACGCTGGCGCGGCTGGCCGGCGGCGAGCCGCTGGCGTGGACGCTGCGCCGGTTCGAGCGCGATCTGCTGGAAGCCATCGGCTATGGTCTGCAGCTGGAGTTTGACGCCGAAAGCGGCGAGCCGCTGGAATCGGACGGCCACTACCGCTATCAGGCTGATCAGGGCGCGGTGCGCAGCCTGGCCAGCCATGCGCGAGCCATTCGTGGCAGCGATCTGCTCGCGCTCCAGCACGATGAGATGCCGGACAACACGGGCCTGCGCACCCTGCGTGACCTGATGCGCGAGATCATCCGTTTTCACCTGGGCGGCGGCGAGCTGCGCGCCTGGCGCGTGCTGGCGATGGCCAGCGCGCGCCGCTGATCAGCGATCCAGCGCCTGGATCGTCGCCAGCAGCGCGTGTCGGAATCGCACCAGCGACACCGGCGCACCATTGGCTCGGGCCAGCTGTCTTTGCAGCAAGGCCGTCTGCGTCGATAGCGTGGCGGCGCCGCAAAATCCGCACGAGGAGCGCAGCCGATGCAGGCGCTCGCCGAAGTCGACGCGGTCCAGCGCGATCTGGTCCAGCTCGCGTTCCAGCACCGCCAGCTCTTCGCGCAGCAGCAGGCGCAGCGCACGCATGGTGGTGGCGTCGCCGGTGGTCATCATCGCGGCGCTATCGTCGAGTATCGCAATACCGCGGCGGTCGGACTGCGTCAGCACGCGCTGCAGGTCGTTGAGCCCGCACGGCTTGAGCAGGATTTCGCTGAAGCCTGCGGCGAGCAGCGGCGCGCGATCGCCCGGCGCCAGTTCGGCGGTGGTGGCCACGGCGATGCTGTCGGCGGAGAGCGCGTCGGCGTCGTCGCGCAGCTGAGTCAGGATGTCCAGCGCGCCGGCGCCAGGCATGCGGCAATCCAGCAGCAGCAGATCGAAGCGCTCAACCTGCAGGCGTTCCAGCGCGGCCAGGCCGTTGGTACAGGCGTCGGCAATCGCGCCCATCGAGCGCAATCCGTCGCAAAGAAAGCGGCAGCTGCCGGGATCATCGTCGGCGACCAGGACGCGTAAATGAGTGGCTTCCAATGGTTTGGCTTGAACAGCGGCTGGCATATCGGCGACTGCGGACGGCTTGAAAGGGGAGTCGAAAAACCAACGGTGCATAACGAAATCCATATCGTTCAGCTGAGTTTGGCAGAATGGCGCGACATGCGTCCGACATCAAGCCACTTTTTGCTGTGCTGCCTGCTCCTGCTGGGCAGCGTCTGGGCAGCGCCCGTGCGGGCAGATATCGTGCTGAGCGCCAGGGCCGTGAGCGTGCCCGGCGTTCGACTGCACTCGGTCAATCTGCGTATCGGTGAGGACGGCAAGGGTGGTCTGCGCATGCAGCTGCATGCCGCGCAGGCGGATATCGCGGCGATGGGCTGGCACCGCCTCGGCCTGACGCTGGATGGCAGCCTGCAGCGCGATGCCCAAATGCGCTGGATCTTCGACGGCGGCGTGCAGCTGGCCAACGCGCCCGGCGGCGCCTTGAGCAACGCGCGCGCGGTGATGCAGCTCAGTGAAGCGGCGAACACCCTGCAAATCGACATCAGCCAGGGCAGGGCGCAGGCCAGTACCGCGCTGCCGCTGGATCAGCCCAGCCATGTGCAGATCCGTTTGAAGAATCTTCCCACCGGCTGGCTGCAGGGCCTGCTCAGCACGGTGTGGTCGGGGCGCCCAACCGGCGGCAAGCTCGACGCCCAGCTGGCGCTCGATATGCGCGACGTCGGGCTGCAGTCATCCGGCCAGTTCACTCTTAACGAAGCGGGCTTCGATACGCCAGCCGGCACGCTGGCGGCGCAGCGGCTCAGCGGCACCGGCCAGTTTGATCTCGACACCACCGATGGTCCGACACAGATCGCTCTGGAGGCCAGCCTGCGCGGCGGTGAGATCCTGCTTGGTCCGATCTACGCCAAGCTGCCCAATCATGCGGTGTCGCTCAGCCTGCAGGCTGCGGCACAAAATGGCGCCTTTGCCTTGAGTCGCCTGCAGATCAACGACGCCGACGCGCTGCAGCTCGAAGGTGCTTTGGCGTTCGATGCGAAGGGCTCGTTGAAAAGCCTGAGCATGCCGCGCTTCCACGCCAGTTTTCCGGCGGCCTATCAACGCTACGGCGAGGCGTGGCTGACCACGATGGGCCTGCGCAATGTTGCCAGCGCCGGGCAGCTCAGCGGCAGCATCGATATGGCGGAGGATGGCCTGCACTCCTTTGCTTTCAACACGGACAACCTCAATCTGGCCGACGCCGACGGACGTCTCGCCATCAGGAATTTGCGCGGTGGCATGGACTGGGCCGCTCAGGGCGATCGGCCAGCAACCACGCTGGGCTGGAGCGGCCTGGCGTTTTACCGCATCGCCAACGGCGCCGCGCAGTCTCATTGGCAAAGTCACGGCGGCCTGTTGAGCCTGCAGAAGCCGCTGGACATTCCCGTGCTCAAAGGTCAGCTGCGCGTGGGTCAATTCGACTGGCGCCCGGACGCCGCCAAAGGGCAACGCCTGACCACCTCGCTGGTGCTGCTGGGCATCGACATGAGCGCTTTCAGCCAAGCCATGGGCTGGCCGGCGTTCTCGGGTACGCTCGCCGGCGCCATTCCGTCGCTGCGTTTGGTGGATGACCGCATGGAACTGCAGGGCGGACTTTCCGCCAGCCTTTTCGGCGGCTTTGTCGACATCACGCGACTGTCCTTGCAGCATCCGTTCGGGCCGAGCCCGGCCTTGAGCGGCGACATGAGCCTGCGCCAGCTCGATCTGGGCGCGATGACCAGCGTGTTCGACTTCGGCAGCATCACCGGCCGCATGGACGGCTCGGTCAACAACCTGCAGCTGGTCGACTGGAAGCCGGTGGCGTTCGATGCGCGCCTGCTGGCCGGCAGCGGCGGTCGGATCAGCCAGCGCGCGGTCAACAATCTCACCACGGTCGGCGGTGGCGGTATCGCGGCCGGCCTGCAGGGCGTGGTGCTCAAGCTGTTCAAGACTTTCGGCTACAAGCGCATCGGGCTCAACTGCACGCTGCAGGCGTCGGTCTGCCGGATGAGCGGGCTGGAGTCCGGTGGCGACAGCTACACTATTCTCGAAGGCAGCGGGCTGCCGCGTCTGCAGGTCGTCGGTCATCAGGCGCAGGTGGACTGGCCGACCCTGATTGATCGATTGCAGGCGGCCATCAACGGTGCCGCGCCGCAGGTGCGTTGACACGTTTCGTTCTCTTCCATTTTTTAATTCAACGTTGGAATGCTCATGCGCAAACTCGTCGTCGGACTCCTGGCTTCACTCGCTATCGCCCTGGTCGGCTGCGTCACCATCAACGTGTATTTTCCCGAGGCGGCGGCGCAGAAAGCGGCCGATCAGTTCATCGGCAACGTGATCGACAGCGCCGCCCCGGCCAAACCCGCGCCGAAGGATCCGCCGCCGGCAGCGGACAGTGGCCAGCACCCGTCGGCCATGCTGCTCGATTTGCTGATTCCGACTGCGGCCGCGGCCGATGTGCCCAATATCCGCGTGCAGACCGCAGCCACCGAAGCCATCAGTGCCCGCATGAGCGCACGCTTCAAGGGCCCGCTCGGAGATCTGCTCGACAGCGGCGCGGCGGGCTTCACCCGCGATGGCATGGTCGCCATGCGCGACGCCTCGAAGGTGCCGCTGAGCGCCCGCGCGCAGGCGTCCGCCACGGTGGCCGATGAAAACCGCGATCGCGCCGCGCTGTATCGCGAAGTGGCCAGCGCCAACGGTCATCCCGAGTGGCAGGCGCAGATCCAGGCGACCTTTGCCAAGGGCTGGATCGATCGGGCCAGGGCCGGCTGGTATGTGCAGAACGCGTCAGGCGCCTGGCAACAGAAGTAGGTGCCCCGTCACCGCGCGCAGGCGGGGCGGCAATCGATCTGTGATAATCGGCGGCTAATGTGGCCTGCATCCGTCGATGCGCCGATTCCCTGGCTTGCTGATTACCTATGTCCCGATCCAACTCCGTCTCCGCCACGCCGTTCGAAGCGGTAATCACCGACCTCAGCCACGACGGCCGCGGCGTCGCCCGCGTCGATGGCAAGGCGGTGTTCGTCAGCGGCGCGTTGCTGGACGAGCACGTGCTGCTGCGCCTGCGCAAGCGCCACCGCCATTTCGACGAGGCCGAGGTAGTCGAGCTCATTACTCGCTCGCCGCATCGGGTC
>CBAAAD010000290.1:0-4618 GCA_964658785.1 uncultured Methylobacterium sp. | reverse complement strand
GGATGTTGAACACATCCGGGTGCGCCTTCTCGATTTCGTCCAGCAGCAGCACCGCGTGCGGATGCTTGACCACCGCCTCGGTCAGCAGGCCGCCCTGGTCGAAGCCGACGTAGCCCGGAGGGGCACCGACCAGCCGCGACACGGAATGACCTTCCATGTACTCGGACATGTCGAAACGGATCATCTCGATGCCGAGCTGCATGGCCAGCTGCTTGGTTACTTCGGTCTTGCCGACGCCGGTCGGGCCAGCGAGCAGGAAGCAGCCGATCGGCTTGGACGGATCGGCAAGGCCCGAGCGAGCCATCTTGATCGACGCGGCGAGCGCCTCGATCGCCGGATCCTGACCGAACACAACCATCTTCAGGTTGCGCTCGAGGTTACGCAGTACATCGCGATCGGATGCCGACACCTGCTTGGCCGGAATGCGTGCCATCTTGGCCACGATGTATTCCACCTCGGTCACGTCGATCTTGCCGGTGCGCTGATCTTCCGGCAGCAGGCGCTGACGCGCGCCCGCCTCGTCGATCACGTCGATAGCCTTATCTGGCAGCAGGCGGTCGGGAATGTGCTTCACCGACAAATCCACCGCGGCCTTCAGCGCCTCGTTGGTATACGTGACGTGGTGATGCTCCTCGAAGCGCGAGCGCAGGCCCTTGAGAATTTCCAGGCTGTCGGCCACGGTGGGCTCGACCACATCGATCTTCTGGAAACGACGCGCCAGCGCGCGGTCCTTCTCGAACACGCCGCGGTATTCCTGGAACGTGGTCGAGCCGATGCAGCGCAATTCGCCCGAAGCCAGCATCGGCTTGATCAGGTTGGACGCGTCCATCGTGCCGCCCGACGCCGAGCCGGCGCCGATGATGGTGTGGATTTCGTCAATGAAGAGGATCGCGCCGGGCTGCTTCTTCAGCTGGCCGATCACCGCTTTCAGACGCTTCTCGAAATCGCCGCGGTACTTGGTGCCTGCGACCAGGGCGCCCAGATCCAGCGACCAGATCGTGGCGCTTTCGAGCACCTCGGGCACTTCGCCGTCCACGATACGCTTGGCCAGACCTTCAGCCAGCGCGGTTTTGCCTACGCCCGCCTCACCCACGTACAGCGGGTTGTTCTTGCGGCGGCGGCACAGCACCTGGATCGTGCGCTCGATCTCATCAGCGCGGCCGATCAGCGGATCGATCTTGCCTTCCAGCGCCAGTTCGTTGAGGTTGCTGGCAAACTCGTGCAGCGGATTACCCTTCGGCTCGCCGCCCTCTTCGCCTTCACGCTCGGTGTTCGGGCTGCTGGCCGCCGCGTCATCGCCGATCTTGGCGATGCCGTGCGAGATGTAATTAACCACGTCGAGCCGGGTGATTTCCTGCTGATGCATGAAATACACCGCGTGCGAGTCCTTCTCCCCGAAGATCGCCACCAGCACATTTGCGCCGGTGACCTCCTTTCGGCCCGAAGACTGCACGTGATACACGGCGCGCTGCAGCACGCGCTGGAAACCCAGCGTCGGCTGCGTGTCGCGCTCGTCGCCCTGCGGCAACACGGGCACGGTTTCGAGGATGATGCGCTCAAGCTCGGACGAGAGCCGCGGCAGGTCGACGCCGCAGGCGCGCAGAGCGCCCAGGGCCGACTGATTTTCGGTCAGTGCCAACAGCAGGTGCTCCACGGTCATGAACTCGTGGCGCTGTTCGCGGGCCTGCTTGTAGCAATGGCCGATGGTTACTTCCAGATCCTTGCTGAACATTCGGATCGTCTCCGCTTGCAAAGTTGAGCGGCCAGTTGCGCCGCGATGATCACGAAGTGGGGTCGCTCAAAGCTTTTCCATAGTGCAAAGCAACGGGTGTTGGTGTGAGCGTGAGTATTCATTGACGTGAGTCACCTTGGTTTCGGCAACCTCCCGAGTAAATACGCCGCACACGCCCTTGCCTCGAGTATGCACGTGAAGCATCACCTGTACCGCCTGCTCCTGATCGAGATTGAAGAAGCTTCGCAATACCTCTACCACGAAATCCATCGGGGTAAAGTCATCATTCAACAAAAAGACCTGAAAAAGTGGCGGACGTGCCACCTCGGGCTTGGAGGCTTCCACCGCCAGACCGCGACCGCCGCCTTGTTCGTGTTCGGATTCTTGGGCCATGATTTCTTGGGTAGCTCATCTTTGATACGAAGTATACGCCGCTGCGGATGCCGCTCTTTCAGGCCCCTCTCGCTCGGTCACACCCCTAGGTGATGGCACAATGGCGACTTTTCCAGTGCCGTCATGCCTTCATGATCGAACCCGTTGCCCATCAAGATGTCTGGCGCCCGCACGTCACCGTCGCCTGCGTGGTGGCCGACGGTGAGCGTTACCTGATGGTTGAGGAGGAAGTGAAAGGCCGCCTCGCCTACAACCAGCCCGCCGGTCACCTCGATGATGGCGAAAGTCTGCTCGATGCGGCCGTGCGCGAAACGCTGGAGGAAACCGGCTGGACCGTCGAGCTGTCGCACCTGATCGCGATTGATCAATGGCGCAGCACCGAACACGGCGACGCGGTGATCCGTTTCAGCTTCGCCGCCAGGGCGCTGAGTCACGATGCCGCACGCCCGCTGGATACCGGTATTCAACGCGCGCTCTGGCTGACCCGCAGCGAGATCGCGGCGCTGGGCGATCGGCTGCGCAGCCCGCTGGTCTTGATGAGCATCGACGCGTGGCTGGCCGGGCAGCGGCTGCCGCTGAGCACCCTGGGCTACGTGCCTGATCAAGGCCGTCCTGATCACGGCAGTCCAGATCAAGACGCTCGGCAGGGTGCAGGACACCCCGCATGAAGGTCATGCTCGGCATCTCCGGTGGCGTCGACTCGTCGGTGGCGGCGCTGCTGCTGCAGCAGGCCGGGCACGAGGTTGACGGCCTGTTCATGCAGAACTGGGAGGAAGACGATCGCAGCGGCCCCTGCACCACCGACGCCGACCGCAAAGACGCCGTCGCCGTCTGCGGCCGGCTCGGTATTCCGTTTCACGCGCGCAACTTTGCCGCGGCCTACTGGGACGGCGTGTTCGAACATTTTCTGGCGGAATACCGCGCCGGGCGCACGCCGAACCCCGACGTGCTGTGCAATCGCGAGATCAAGTTCAAGACCTTTCTCGACGAGGCGCGCTCGCTCGGCGCGGAAAAAATTGCGACCGGCCACTATGCGCGCGTGGACTGCAAGGATGGCGCCTATCGGCTGCTGCGCGCGGTCGACGCAGCCAAGGACCAGACCTATTTTCTGCACGCCCTGGGCCAGCAGCAGCTGGCGGCCACGCTGTTTCCGGTCGGCGAGATCGAAAAGCCGCGCGTGCGCGAACTGGCGCGCGAGGCAGCCCTGCCGACGCACGCGAAAAAGGATTCCACCGGCATCTGCTTTATCGGCGAGCGCGATTTCCGCAGCTTTCTCGCGCAGTACATTCCGGCACGTCCCGGCGAGATGCGCACGCCGAACGGCGAGTTGATCGGCGAGCATCAGGGCGTGATGTATTACACGCTGGGCCAGCGCAACGGCCTGGGCATCGGCGGCCGCCACGGCGCCAGCGGCGAGGCCTGGTATGTCGTCGGCAAGGACGTGGCCGCCAACGTGCTGTATATCGCCCAGGGTGGCGAGAACGACTGGCTGTATTCCAGACGGCTGCGGACGGAGGCGCCCACCTGGGTTGCCGGGGTTGCCCCCGCCGCGCAGTTCCGCTGCACGGCCAAAACCCGCTATCGCCAGGTCGACCAGCCCTGCACCGTCGAGGTTGGCGAAAACGGCCTTGAGGTACGCTTCGACGACCCGCAGCGGGCCGTGACGCCGGGTCAGTCCGTGGTTTTCTACGACGGCGAGGCCTGCCTCGGCGGCGCGATCATCGCCGCCACCGACGCGCCTTACGGTGGCCTGCTGCCGACCTTCACACCCTCAGCGGCATCACCCTCTGTTTCCGGAGAAACGCAAGCTCGTGTTTGACACTTTTGCCATGAATGAAGAGCGCGTGCTCGCCCTTGCCGGCCTGTTCCAGGCCTGTGCGCTGGCGCAGCAGCTCGCCAACGACGGACGCTGCGACGAGGGCGTCATGGAAGCCAGCGTGGCCAGTATTTTCCGCATCGACGCGCCGTCCGTGGTCGGCGTGTACGGTTCGATTTCGAGCGTGCGGCTGGGCCTGCGCAACCTGATTGCCCAGCTCGACGAGAGCGACCGCGACATGTCGATCACCCGCATGGTGGTTACCGTGATGCGGCTGGAGCGCAGCCTGTCGCGCCGCCCGGAGCTGCTGGATAAATTGCAGCAGGGCATCGTCGCGGCACAGCGCCAGGTCGAGCATTTCGGCCAAGGGTCGCCGAGGGTCTACGGCCGACTGGCCGAGCTGTATGCCTCGACCTTATCTACGCTGAAGCCGCGCGTGATGGTCAGCGGCAATCCGCAGCAGCTCGCCCTGCCGGCCGTCGTGGAAAAGGTCCGCAGCAACCTGCTGGCGGCCGTGCGCTCGGCCGTGCTGTGGCGCCAGGTCGGCGGCAGGCAGTGGCAGCTGATCCTCTATCGGCGGCAATGCAGCATGCTGGCGCGCGGCATGCTGACCGGGGCAACGCTGGACAACCGCTGAAGAGTGCTGTCCACTCGGCGCACCACCCTCGCGCCGGTAC
>CBAAAD010000289.1:0-4620 GCA_964658785.1 uncultured Methylobacterium sp. | reverse complement strand
TAATTGCGCTCGATGCCGGCCCAGCGGGGGTTGGTTTTCCAGTCCTGCGAGATCTGTTCAGCGGTTGGCAGTTGGTTGCTCATGACGTGCTCCATACAAAAGGTAAAGGCGAGGCGGCTCAGGCGAGCTGTTCGTAGGCCGGCAGGGTGAGGAAATCGCCGAGCTGGTCGGCATGCGTCAGGGTGGAAATCAGGGCGGCGGCCGCACTCGCATGTGCAGCGCCGTGGTAGTCGCTCGCGCCCAGGCGATGCGTGTGGGCGGCGAGGATCTGGTCGAACAGGGCGAAGTCGATCGGCGCGTGATCGGGAAACTCCAGGCCGCCGTGATGCAGCCACTGCCACAGCTGGGCGCGGGCGATCTCGGCGGTGGCGGCGTCCTCCATCAGATTATGGATCGGCACGCAGCCCAGGCCTTCCATCCAGGCCGCGGTATAGCGCAGACACACTTCAATATTGTTTTCGAAACCCTCGCGGCTGATCGTGCCCAGGCTCGGCTCGAGCAACTGATCGCGGGTGACGTGGACGTCGCTGCGCAGCACGTCGAGCTGGTTGGGCTTGGGCATGTGCTCGTCGAAGATGGCCTGTGCGACCGGCACCAGCGCCGGATGCGCGACCCAGGTGCCGTCGTGGCCGGCTTTCACTTCGCGCAGCTTGTCCGCGCACACCTTGGCCATCGCCGCCTCGTTGGCGGCATCGTCACCCTTGATCGGAATCTGTGCGGCCATGCCGCCCATCGCGAGGGCGCCGCGGCGATGGCAGGTCTTGATCAGCAGTTCCGAATAGTTCTTCAGAAACGGCACGGTCATCAGCACCTGGCCGCGTTCGGGCAGCAGGCGGTCGCGGTGGCCGCGCAGGGTTTTCAGATACGAGAAAATGTAGTCCCAGCGGCCGCAGTTAAGCCCTACCACGCGGCCGCGCAGCGCGTGCAGAATCTCGTCCATCTGGAACACGGCCGGCAGCGTCTCGATCAGCACGGTGGCCTTCATCGTGCCGATCGGCAGATTCAATTCGACTTCGGCCGCGGCCATGACGTCGTCCCACAGCGCGGCTTCTTCCATCGCCTCAAGCTTGGGCAGGTAAAAGTACGGGCCGAGGTCGCGCTGATGCAGCGCGTTGGCGTTGTGGAAAACGTACAGGCCGAAGTCGACCAGCGCGCCGGCCATGATTTCGCCATCGACACTGAGGTGGCGCTCGGGCAGGTGCCAGCCGCGCGGACGCACCACCAGCACGGCCGGGTTGTCCTTGACGGTGTACTGCTTGCCTTCCTGCGAGGTGAAGCCGATCGTGCCGTTGATCGCATCGCGCAGATTCACCTGACCGACGAGCTGGTTGGCGAAGGTCGGCGAGGAGGAATCCTCGAAATCGGCCATGAACACCTTGGCGCCGGAGTTCAGCGCGTTGATGATCATCTTGCGCTCGACCGGGCCGGTGATCTCGACCCGACGATCCTGCAGCGCGGCGGGAATGGGCGCCACGCGCCAGTCGCCGTCGCGGATGGCCTTGGTGTCCTCGCGGAAATCCGGCAGGCCGCCGGCATCGTAGCCAGCCTGGCGCTCGCGCCGGGCCAGTAGAAGGGCTTTGCGGCGGGCGTTGAAACCGCGATGCAGCTGAGTCAGAAAAGCCAGCGCCGCTGGCGTCAACACGGTCTCGTAGCCTGACCAGTCGGCGTGGATCTCGATCGCGCCAGCTGCAACCTTTTCCTTCGGTACTGCCATGACTGCACCTCTTGTCCTTGGGCTGCTCAAGCTAGGCTAAAGGATACGGTTTGACAAACTGAATGTTTCAATTATAAGTATTGGTTTTATTAATACATACGCTAACGTATTGAAGAATAGCCATGAAAAAGCCCGCGGCGCCCATGAATGAAGCAAAAACCGTACGCAGGCGCACGGTAAGCAAGAAGGGTGGCGATCCCGCCAGGGACCCATCGGGTGAGCGTTTCTATTACAAGGGCAACCGGCACAAGCAGCTCAAGGCGTTTGTTGCGATGGTGAAGCTGGGCTCCCTGACCCGCGCCGCCGAATCGCTGTACCTCTCGCAGCCAACCATCAGTCTTCAGTTGCAGGCGCTGGAGCGTGAACTGGGTGCGAGCCTGGTCGAACGCCGCCGCCGCCGCATCAACCTCACCGATGCGGGCGAGGCCTTGTATGAGCTGGCGCGTCCGCTGGTCGAGGGCTGGGACACGCTGGACCGCGATTTCCAGACCCGGATCAAGGGCCTGCAGGGCGGGCGCCTTACCATCGCGGCCGGCACCTCGACCATCCAGTACCTGCTGCCCGAGCTGGTGCGGCGCTATCGCGATCGCTATCCGGCCGTGCATCTGCAGCTGGCCAATGTCACCGGCAAGGATGGTCTGGCGATGCTGCGCGCCGATGAGGCGGACTTCGCCGTGGGCTCGATGCTCGATGTGCCCAACGACATCGCCTGGGAGCCGGTGCACAACTACGACCCCATGCTGATCATGCCGCTCGATCATCCGCTGGCGGCCAAGGAGAACATCGCGCTGGAGGATCTGTCGGCTTACGGACTCATTCTGCCGCCGCAGCGGCTGTCGACCTACCGGCTGGTCGATCTGGTCTTTCAGCAGCGCCAGGTGCCGTATCACGTGGCGATCGAAGTGGGCGGCTGGGATGTAATCAAGGAGTACGTGGCGATGGGGCTGGGCATATCCATCGTCACCGGCATCTGCATCACCAAGGCCGACGCAAGCCGTCTGGCGGTCCGCAACATGAAGCAGTATTTCCCGCAGCGCAGCTACGGCGTGGTGATCCGCAAGGGCAAATTTCTCAGCACCGAGGCGCGCGCTTTCGTCGATCTGATTCGTCCAGGCCTGCTGACCCGCGACTACGATGAGTCGGGGCATTCGCAGCGCTGAGGTTCATTCTGTATCGCGGTGTTTGCCGTGATAGCCACAGAACAGCGCACGGATGGCGAGCATGTCGGCGTCGAGGTCGCCGCCGGGATAAAACGGCTTGCCCAGAGTAAATGTCTTGCTCGGATAGTCGAAAAACACCGTCAGCACGGGCACCTTCGCCGCATATGCAATGCGCAGGAAGCCGGTTTTCCACTGCGTCACCGGCCTGCGCGTGCCTTCGGGCGTGATGCCCAGCCACATGCCCGGCTTGCGCGCGAAGCGCGCGGTCATCTGGCCGACCACGTCGGTCGCTGCGCGGCGGTCGATGGGGATAGACCCGATCGGGCGAAGAATCAGGCCCAGCGGGCTTCGCAGCACTTCGCGCTTGATCATGATGTTGACGTCCACGCCGAGCGCCACCTTCATCAGCAGTCCCCATACGCCGTCCCAGTAACTGGAGTGCGGGGCGCCGATGACGATCAGCTTGGGCAGATCCGGAAACTCGCCAAGCAGGCGCCAGCCGCCGAGGCGAAGCAGGCCCTTACACAGCCATGGCCAGAAGCGGCTGTTGATGCGCGGCGCCTGCGGCGGCAGCGGCGGAACGACGCTCACTCGGGCGACCACTGGCGCGAGCGGTTCTGCTTGGTCTTGCCGCGCTGCTGCTTGCCGACCAGGCGGCGCTCCTTCGAGGCACGGGTGGGTTTGGTCGCCAGGCGTTTTTTCGGCGGCACCAGCACGTCGCGGATGATCTCGACCAGCCGCTCGCGCACGTCGTCGCGGTTGCGGCCCTGATCGCGAAAGCGACGGCCCTGGATCACCAGCACACCTTCGCTGGTCAGGCGCCGATCGCGACGGGCCAGCAGGCGCTCGCGTATCGCTTCGGGTAATGACGGCGAGTGGACCACGTCGAAGCGCAGTTCGACCGCGCTCTCGGTGCGGTTCACATGCTGGCCGCCCGGGCCGTCGGCGCGCAGAAAGCGCTCGACCAGCTCGGACTCCGGCACGCTGATGCTGTGGCTGACGATCAACATGCGCGCAGTCTAGCTGGCGCGCGCGGCTGCTGCTGTCGGCGACTCGGGCAGCGGGGTCACCGCCTCCGCCAGTTCATCATCAAGCAGCGGCAGCGACCAGCCGAACCGCGCCAGCAGGTCGCCGTACTCGCGATCCAGGGCAGCGTCGATGACCATCGGCCGCCCGTCCAGCGGATGCGCAAACTGCAGCCGTCGCGCATGCAGCAGCATGCGGTGGCAGCCGAAATACTGCTTGTACAAACGGTTGTGATCGCCGCGGCCGTGCTGGCAGTCGCCGATCACCGGATGGTGGATATGCGCCAGATGCTTGCGAATCTGGCGAAAGCGTCCCGTCAGCGGCTCGGCCTGCACCAGCGCATAGCGCTGCTGCGGATAGCGGCCCAGCGCGATCGGCACCTCGATCGTCGCCAGTCGTCGATAGCGCGTGCTGGCCTCGCGCCGCGGCCCGGTTTCGCGCGAACCCGGCAGCGCATAGTCGATCAGGCCTTCCTCCGGTTCCGGCCAGCCGCGCACCACGGCGAGGTACTGCTTGCGCACCGAGCGACCCATGAACTGCTCGCCCAGCGCGGCCGCCATCTCACTGGAGCGGGCGATCAAAAGCACGCCGCTGGTGGCGCGATCGAGCCGGTGCGCGAGGTAGACGTTGCGACCGAGCTGCTCGCGCAGCAGGTCGATCAGAAACTCCTCGGCGTTGCCGACCATCTTCGAACGGTGCACCGCCAGACCGGCCGGCTTG
>CBAAAD010000288.1:0-4621 GCA_964658785.1 uncultured Methylobacterium sp. | reverse complement strand
CGGCATCTATGCGGCGTGGGTGCTGTGTCATTCGCCGTGGGGAACGCGGCTGCTGCGCCGCCGCTAGCCGTTACGGTAGAGCGCGCACCGCGGGCAGACGGTGCGAAAACATCCATGGCCAGAGTTCCGGCAGCGCATACGCCGCTACCCACGAGCCGTGGTTGACGCCGGGAAATTCGGTATAGCGCACCTCGTCGTGCGCGGCCTGCAGCGCGGGATACAGGTGATGATCGTCGGTCAGCGGAACCACCGTGTCGGCGCTGCCGTGGAAGATCCACACCGGCAGGCCGCCGATGTGCGCGGCAACCCATGCGTAGGAGTCCACGCCGGCGGGAAGGCCCAGCACGTGCAGCGCCGGCTCGTCGGCGATCGGGTTGATCGCGCCGCAGATAATGGCGGCGGCAGCAAACAGACCCGGATAATCGATGGCGATCTGCCACGCGCCAAAGCCGCCCATCGACAGCCCGGTGAGGTAGAGCCGCTGACGATCGCCGTGAAATTCGCCGATGCTGTTCTGCATCGCCTGCAGCGCCATCTGCTCGATCGGCCCGTTCCAGTAGGTGTGCTCGGGCGCCTGCGGAATCACCACCACGGCCGGGAAGCTGGCGCCATGCTCGCGCAGCCACGGCGGCAGGCCCTGGGCCATCTGCCTGGTATTGTCATTGCCGGCTTCGCCGCTGCCGTGCAGAAACAGCACCACCGGCCAGCGGCGTTTAGCCGTCCAGCCGTCCGGAACGAAGACCTGGTAGCGATACGTGGTGCCCTGCACGGTGACGCTGCGTTGGACAAAGTGCTGGGTGTCGGCGGCGTTCGCACGAACGCTGGGCATCCAGAGCGAAAGCAGCAGGAGTATCGACAGCAGTGACAAGCGCAGGCGCATCGGTGATGTCCTCGGAGCGGTCGGACGATTCAAGGTCTTGGCGCAGGCAGGCGCAAGTCATCGTGCAGCATGGCGATGCCGCGGCGTTACAGCAGCGGGTCGAACAAGCGTGCCACGTGCATGGCGACGCGGCGCAGATACGGTGCGTCGAGGTACTCGGCTTTTTCCACCGGCAGCGCCTTGGCGAAATCCGCGATCAGCATGGCTTCCACGTCGCGCGCAAACGTTGCATCAACGATCAGGGCGCTCACTTCGAAGTTGAGCCGAAACGAGCGGCTGTCCAGATTCATGCTGCCGACCGCGGCGGTGTCGTGGTCGATCAGCAGCACTTTCTGATGGGTGAAGCCGGGCTGGTAGCGGAACATGCGAATGCCCGCGCCCAGTGCCTCATGTGCGTGCAGGGTCGAGGCGAGAAACACCGTGCGGTGATCGGGCCGCGAGGGAATCAGCACGCGCACATCGACCCCGCGGGCTACCGCCAGCCGCAGCGCGGCGAGCACCGCGTTGTCCGGTACAAAATAGGGCGTGGTGAGCCACAGCCGCTCACGTGCGGCGTGGATGGCGGCGGTGAAGAACAGCGAGCAGGTTTCCTGCGCATCGGCCGGGCCACTGGCCACGATCAGCGCGCTGGCCTCGCCGGTGCACGGGAGCGCCGGTAGCAGCGGCGGCGCGGCGCCGGTGATCCACTGCCAGTCGCGTGCGAACAGCTGCTGCAGATCGGAGACCGCCGGGCCGCGCAGCTCCATGTGCGTATCGCGCCACGGTGCCAGCGGCGGCTTCAGGCCCAGGTATTCGTCGCCCACGTTGAGCCCGCCGACGAAGGCGCGCGCGCCGTCGACCACCACGATCTTGCGGTGATTGCGAAAGTTCAGCTGAAAGCGGTTGCGCCAGCGGTGCGTGGCAAAGGGATGAATCGCCACGCCGCCGGCGCGCAGCGTTTCGATGTAGTGCTTGGGCAGATCGTGGCTGCCGACGCCGTCGAACAGCACGCACACCGCCACGCCGGCCGCCGCACGTTCCAGCAGCAGCTGCTGCACGCGCCGGCCGAGCTGGTCGTCGTGAAAAATAAAAAACTGCACCAGCAGGCAGTGCTGCGCCTCGGCCATCGCAGCCAGCATCACTTCAAACGCGGCATCGCCGTCGATCAGCAGCTTCAGCTGATGGCCGCTGCGAAACGGCCGGCCCTGGATCGCGCTGATGGACGCGTAGCGCACGCAATCCGGGTCGATGGCCTGCGTATTGCCGCTGTCAGGCACGCGCGACGAAAGCTTCGATTGCTGGCTGGTGAGATAGCCGAGGAAGCGATTGGAGCCCAGGTACAGATACGGAATCAGGGTGACGTACGGCAGCAGAATCAGGCCCAGCGCCCAGCCGATGGCGCCCTGCGGCGTGCGCGTGTGCATCACGGCGTGCATCGCCGCCAGCACGCCAGCCGCGTGAAACAGCAAAAAGCCCGCGGTGATCAGGATGGCGGTCATCGGCGTGCGGTCATGGAAGGGAAGGACGCCTGTCGTTACGGCGGTGGGCTTACTTGGCCAGCAACCGGTCAGCGAGGCTGCGCGCCTGCTGACGGATTTCCGGCATGGCGGTGGATTCCCACAGCGTGCCGCGCAGCATGCTGCCGATGGCGAACAGATTTGGCCAGTGGTTATTGCTGCCATGCGCCAGCCGTCCATCGGGCGCGGCCTGCATGCCGAGTCCGAGCGGATCGGATGCAATGTGCCCGTTGGTCAGCAGCTGGCTGACCAACGGATGCCCCGTGCGGCGGATGTCATTATTCATGCCGGTGGTCTGGATAACCAGGTCGGCCTCCAGCGTGGGTGCCACGCCAGCGTGAGTGGATACCAGATGCATCTGCAGCCGGTCACCGACGACGTCGACCGATTTCATGCGTCCGCGCAGCCGATGCAGCCGGCCTTCGTTTTCGAGCGCGGCCATCGATCTGCCCACCTGCGGCGGCATGCGGTGGCGCGCGCGCTCCCACGCCCAGCGCGCGTGACGCAAAAAGCGCGCGCGCTGTTCGACATCGAGTTCTCGCCACAGGCTCGACGTGTGCGGCCGCAGGCTGTCGAGCACGGTGCGCCAGTCGCGTTCGTGCGCCAGCGCTTCGCGCAGCAGCCGCAGCCAGTGCCGGATGTCGGGTGACTCGCGCATGGATTCGATCAGTTCGCCGCTGTCCCCGGCCGGCGCGGCCGCGGCGTTGAGGTGCGCCTCGGGCAGCAGTCCGTGACGCGAGATGGCGGTGAAGTCGGTTTGCGGCCAGCGCGCCGAAAGCTCCAGCAGCACGTCCACGGCGGTCAGGCCCAGGCCGATCAAAACAACGTGGCGCGGCGCGGGCTTAGGGTCCGGGCTTGCCATCAGCGCCCAAGGATCGACTACATAGCGCCCGCTTGCCATGGCCTGGGCGCTGACGCCGCCAAGCGGCTGTGGCGGCAGCGAGCCCAGCGCGAGCACGGCGGCATCGACGCGGCGGCTTTCCTCGCCGTGGATGACGGTGACGCCATCGCGTTCGGGCACGATCGCGTCGACCGCGAATGGGATCAGGTTGACATCGTGGCCGTGGGCCTTGCTCTGCCCGAGCGTGCGCGCAACTTCAGCCTCGAGGTAATCGCCGTAGCGGCGGCGCGGCAGGAAATCGGTGCCGGCGATGGCGGAATCTTCGCGCTGGACGAAGTCCAGAAAGCCGCTGGGCTTGCCGGCGAACATGCTCATCGACGCCGCACGCACGTTCAGCAGGTGCCGATCGGAGGCCGTGCCATAGGCAACGCCCCGCGCCAGCGTACCGCCGCCGGTATACCAGTCCAGGTGCAGCGGTTGCGGCGGCTTTCGCTCCAGCAATTCGCTGAGCAAGGTAGCGGCCGCCGCACCGCCGCCGATGATGGCGACCCGTCGAAACATGAATTTCCTTCATCGATATGGCGTGGAACGAGTGGCGTGATGTCAGCAGATGGGGCCGGTGACGGCCGCGCGCTGCAGCTTCGCCACCCAGCTCGCTTGCGGCTCAGCCTTCTCGTAAGCAAAGTACTTTGCCAGATCACCACCATAAACGTGAAGCGTCAGCGCGGTATCACGCTGGGAAAGGTTGCGGCAGCGGTGCGCGTGGTTGTCGCCACCCTCGAACCAGGTGCCGTCGCCGGGGCCGAGCCAGTCGCGTCCCAGCTCGCGCCGATCGCCGGAGTCCGGGTCGCGCTGGTAGGACTGCACTTCCAGCGCGCCAAGCAGGGTCACTTCCAGACCCCACAGGCCGGCGTGATCGTGCACCGGCGTCATGTGATTGGGTGGCCACGCCATCACCAGCACACTGATGGCCGGCTGGCTGCGTTCGGCCACCAGCCAGCGTTCGAAGCCGTGATGGCGCGCGCGCAGCGGCGCAAACCGCGTTGTCAGGGCTTCGGCATCCTGATGAATAACGCGCCCGAGCTCGCGCGCCATGAAAGCAAGGTCGGGCTGTTCGGCCGCGCCATGCTCCAGCGCGATCTCTCGCAGCGTCTTCAAGGTGTGCAGGTATTTCCCCATTCCTAAAACTCGGCTGAACAACTGAAGGCCAGTGGAGCATGCCACTCGTTAAAGCCGCGTAAGCCAAAAGTGGTGCGCATGACGATGCGATTTACACACTTTTGATGGCACGGGCGCACGCCGTTCCGGCCGGTTTTTTTTGTCACTGACGTTTGCGACGAAAGCCTTCGAGGCGCTTGCTGGTGACGCCGCTCACCGGCGTGTGCCGTGCCGCTGGCGGGTGGG
>CBAAAD010000287.1:0-4631 GCA_964658785.1 uncultured Methylobacterium sp. | reverse complement strand
GAAAAGGTATTTATCGATGTTGCGCTGCGCATTGCAATCGATTGCACTGAAGTTGAACATGCTCCCCGGGGATAGACACCACGGTCAGGCAAGCGCTTAGTCAAACGACGAAACGCAGCGCACGCCTGCTTCACTACTCGAAGGGGATGCACGATGAAAACCTATGCGATGGCTCAGCGCGCGCTGGCCGCTGCCGTGATCTTGGCCCTGCTGCCTGTGGCCGCCATGGCGCAGGACGCTTCAAGCCCGGCCCAGCAACAGCCCGCCGCCGCTACGGCGAGCAACGCGGCCACGGGCAAGACACCGGCGAAAGCGGATCAGAACAAGGCGGTCAATCTTGATCAGACGGTGGTTACGGCATCGCCCGGCGCCATGACCAAGATGGGTTCGAGCGTTTCGGTCAGTTCGCTGGAGGCCGACCAGATCACCGACAGCGGTCTGCAGAACGCGGCCGATATTCTGCGCAACATTCCCGGTATCCGCGCCGAATCTTCCGGTGGCGACGGTAACGCCAATGTTTCCGTGCGCGGGCTGCCGGTCGCCTCGGGCGGCGGTAAATATGTGCAGTTCCAGGTCGATGGCATGCCGGTCCTGGAGTTCGGTGACATCTCATTCGCCACGCCCGACACGTTTCTGCGCCCGGACTACAACATCGATCACGTCGAGGTTGTTCGCGGCGGTTCGTCGTCGGTATTTGCCAGCAATGCGCCCGGTGCCGTGATCAACTTCATCACCAAGACGGGCGAGCAGAAGGAAGGAAGCATCGGCGTCACCTACGGCCTCAACTACGATGCCAAACGGCTGGATTTCGACTACGGCCAGCCGATTTCCGACACGACGCGCTTTCACGTGGGCGGCTATCTGCGTGACGGCACCGGTCAAAAAGACGTCGGGTATGATGCCCAGAAGGGCGGTCAGCTCATGGGTAACCTGACCCACGACATCGACGGCGGCTTTCTTCGGCTGAACTTTCAGCTGCTGGATGACAAGTCGCCGGTCTACCTGCCGGTGCCGCTGTCGATCACCGGCAGCAACAGCAACCCGAGCGTGAATTCGCTGCCGGGTTTCAGCGCCCAGAATGGCGCGTTGCAGTCACCGTATTTTCTGCATGATCTGGCCATTGGCGCCAACGGCAACCGGGTATTCACCAATATTTCCGACGGTTATCACTCCAAGGTGGCAGCCATTGGTGGCCTGGGTGAATTCAGCCTCGGCGACGACTGGAAACTGGACGAGCAGTTCCGCATTGCCAACAACTCCGGTGACTTTGTCGGCCCCTATCCGGGCTCGGTGCAGACCGCCGCAGCCGCGGCCCAGGCCATCGGTGGGGCAGGAGCGACTCTGGCGTACGCCACCGGACCACACGCCGGTCAGGCGGTGAATGCGGCCAACGTGGGAGGCAACGGGCTGGTTTCCAATACCCTGCTGTTCAACGTCAGTCTGCCCAACATGAACAACGCGACCAACAACATTACCCTCAAGCGCGCGTTCGACACCAACGCCGGCCCGCTCAATCTGTTGCTGGGTTACTACCACTCCGACCAGACGATCGAACAGGACTGGCACTGGAACCAGTACGTGGAAACCGTCCAGGGCAAAGATGCGGTGCTGCTCAATGTTTACAACGCGGCCGGCCAGGCTATCACGCAGAACGGTCTGCTTGCCTATGGCCAGCCCGTGTTTGGCAACTGCTGCACACGCTATCTCAATGTCGATTACACGATGGACGCGCCGTTCCTGTCGCTCAGCTTCCAGCCGGGCAACTGGCAGTTTGATGGTGGCCTGCGCTACGACTACATGAAAGCCAGCGGCAGCTATGCGGGGGCTACGACCGTGCCACTGGATGTCAATGGCGATGGCAGCATCCAGACGCCCGAACAGAAAGTACAGGTGATCAACTTCGCCAATGCTTCACCGGTGAACTACCACAAGAAGCACCTGGAGTATTCGTTCGGCGCAAATTATCTGCTCAGCAGCGATGTGGCTCTTTTCGCCCGCATCAGCGATGGCGCGCGCTTCAACTCCGACCGCCTGCTGTTCGGCGGTGGCGTACTCGCTGACGGCACGGTGCCACAGTCCGTTGCGGTGAACGTGGTCAAGCAGGACGAGGCCGGTGTGAAGTGGAGCACCGAGCACACCAGCCTGTTTGTCACCGGCTTTTACGCTACGACCCAGGAAACCAACCAGGACGTCACGATTCCCTCCAATCCGATCATCAATCGTGACTACAAATCCAAAGGCCTGGAAGTGGAGAGTTCAGTCGACTATGGCGATTTCAGCGTGCGCGGTGGAGTTACCTACACCCACTCGCAGATCACCCGTGACCAGATCACGCCCGCAGACGTCGGCAATGTTCCGCAGCGTCAGGCAAGCTGGATCTGGCAGGTCAATCCAAGCTATCGCTTCGGCCCCGTGACCGTCGGTGCGACGGTGATCGGAACGACCAAGTCGTATGCGTCGCAGCCCAATGGACTGGTCATGCCCGGCTACACGCAGGTCAATGCATTTGCCCGCTACGACATCACGCCGCGGATGACCGTGTCCCTGCAGGCGGATAACCTTTTCAACGCGGTGGGCCTGACCGAAATCGACCAGAGTTCCGGCAGCGTGACCTCCAGCGGCCTGAACACCGCCCGCTCGATTTTGGGACGTACCGTCTATGCCAGCTGGCGCTACAGCCTGTGAGCGAAGTGCTTCCTCGGCAGATATTCGAGCCGGCGGTGCTGCGCCAGCGCTTTGTCTCGATGTTCAGCGCCGACCGTCGCGCCGATGCCGAGCAACGGTTCGATCGGGCGGGTCTGGCGCCCGCCGAACGGCTCGCCGTTTTGTACGGCCGGACATCGGGCTTCGTCGAGTGGCTAATCTCGCTCTACGAGGATCTCGGGCGGCTGGCCGCCGCGCGGTCCGACGCGCTGGTTGCAGTCGACGAGCGCCGCGCACAACAGCCGGACTGGTTTCTGCATCAGCACATGGTGGGTTACTCCGCTTACGTTGACCGTTTCGGCGGCACGCTCGCCGGCGTGGGTAAACGCATCGGCCACCTGCGTGCGCTCGGCGTGGACTATCTGCATCTGCTGCCGTTTCTGCAGGCGCGTCAGGGCGAAAGCGACGGCGGTTTTGCGGTATCCAGCTTCGATCACGTGGAGCCGGCGCTGGGCACCATGCACGATCTGGAGACGCTGGCCTCGCAGCTGCACGATGCCGGCATCAGCCTTTGTGCGGACCTGGTCCTCAATCATGTGGCCGACGACCATGCATGGGCACGGGAAGCGGCGGCTGGTGATCCGGCCATGCGCGCATTTTTCCATGTGTTTCCCGACCGCCATCTGCCGGATGCCTACGAAGAAACCGTGGGTGAAGTGTTCCCCCAGGCGGCGCCGGGTAATTTCACCCACGTGCCGGCCATGCGCGGGTGGGTATGGACTACGTTCTATCCGTTTCAGTGGGACCTCAATTACGCGCATCCGCCGGTGTTTGCGGCCATCGCGCGCGCGCTGTTGCAGCTGGCCAACCGCGGAGTGAACGTGTTCCGGCTGGATTCGGCGCCGTTTCTGTGGAAGCGCCTGGGCACGGCCTGCATCAACGAGCCGGAGGTGCATCAGCTGCTGGCCGCACTGCGTGCGTGTACCGAGCTGGTGGCGCCGGGCGTGCTGCTGAAAGCCGAGGCCATCGTGCCCACCGAGCAGGTCAGCGCCTATTTCGGGCGCGACGAACTGCGCGGCAAGGAATGCCAGCTGGCGTACCACAGCGGACTCATGGCGTCGGCCTGGGCGGCGCTGGCCGAGGGTCACGCGGGTCTGCCACGACAGCTGCTGGCGACTACGCCAGCGCTGCCCGATGCCTGCGGATGGATTACCTACGTGAGATGTCACGACGACATCGTATGGGGCGTGCTGCGCCAGCAGATTGAATCCGGCGGCGAGAATTTTGCCCAGCGTATGGCGCCCGTCACAGCCTTTCTGGAAGGACGCACGACCGGCAGCTTTGCACACGGCGCCGCTTTTCAGGCGCAGGACGCCAATGCAGTGCACGGCAGCAACGGCATGGCCGCCGCGCTCGTTGGATTACCCGAACATGCCCGTGCTGTGCCCCAGGCCGCCGCGCTGCGTCGGTATGTACTGATGCATGCGCTGGCGTTCTGGGTTGGCGCGGTGCCACTGATCTACATGGGCGACGAGCTGGGCCAGTACAACAATGTCGATCCGGCCGATGCCGGGCGGATCGCAGCGGACGGGCGCTGGCTGCAGCGCCCGCTGTTTTCCACCGATGCGCTGGCGGCGCTGGCTGACGGTGTGGGCGTGCCGGCGGCGACCTTCACCGCGCTGACCGAGCTGATAGCGGCGCGCCGTCGGCTCTCCAGTCTGGCTGGCGCTGACATTGCTGTGGTGGCGTGTGCCGATCCGCACCTGCTGATCCTGCGTCGCGGCAAGGATGCGCTGGCGGTGTTCAACTTTTCTGCCGCTGACACGATCGTTGATCTTGCGTCACTAGAGGCTGGCGATGGATGGATGGACGGTTTTGCGCGGGGTGCCGATCCGGCCACTACCGCTATTTCGACCTCCATGCACGAGCGCAGGCTGCAGCCGTGGGCGACGCTGTGGCGTCGGCGCGCGCATGATTGAGCGCAGGCC
>CBAAAD010000286.1:0-4639 GCA_964658785.1 uncultured Methylobacterium sp. | reverse complement strand
CTGAGCGTAGCGCAGCGGAGTCGAAGGGTTGCACGGGCAAACGCCCTGTCTGCAATGCATCGACTTCCGGCTGCGGCCTGCGCTCAGGGCGAACGGCTGCGTTTATTCGGGTTTGGTTGTGGCGGTATAGCTGCTGCGGCAGTGGCCTGAGTAGTTTCCGACGCTGCCGGCATCCATCGCGCTGGCCTAAGGTGGTGGCTGGTTCCAGTCATCGCCCGACACTCTGGCGGCTCGGCCCGCGGCTGTGCACGCATCACGTCCATTGGCGATGTGGCCGGTGTGGAATCAGCAGAGCGCGCATGCGGCGTCGATCCATTGGCAGACGTCGACGGCGCGCACGTTCGCATGCCTGACACTTCCCGACGGATCATCGATCGGCACTCAAGCTCCCACTGGAAGAGACCACCATGTCAAACGTAAAAAATCGCCAGATCCTGTTGAACGCCAGGCCGGTCGGCGCGCCCACGCTGGACGATTTTCGGATCGAGACGCACGCCGTGCCCGATCTTTCCGCGGGCCAGGTGCTGTTGCGCACCGTCTATCTTTCGCTGGACCCGTACATGCGTGGTCGCATGAGCGAGGGTCCTTCCTACGCGCCAGCCGTGGGTCTGGGCGAGGTGATGGTGGGCGGTACGGTGAGCCGGGTCGAGGTATCGAAACACGCGTCGCTCAAGGTCGGTGACCTCGTCACCGGTTTCAGCGGGTGGCAGGACTACGCGTTGTCCGATGGCCATGACGTAAGCCGGCTCGATTCGCGCATCAGCCATCCGTCGCTTGCGCTGAGCGTGCTGGGCATGCCGGGCTTTACGGCGTATCACGGCTTGCTCAACATCGGGCAGCCCCAGGCCGGCGAAACGGTGGTTGTGGCATCCGCCAGCGGGGCAGTGGGCTCGGTCGTGGGGCAGCTCGCCAAAATCAAGGGCGCGCGAGCCATCGGTATTGCCGGCGGGGTCGACAAATGCCGCTACGTCGTCGACACCCTCGGCTTTGACGCGTGTATCGACCACCGCGCGCCCGATTTCGCCAAGCAGCTGGCGGCGCTATGCCAGAACGGTATAGACGTCTATTTCGAAAGCGTCGGCGGCGCCGTGTTCGATGCCGTGCTGCCTTTGTTGAACGTTGACGCGCGCGTTCCCGTATGCGGCCTGGTGGCCTATTACAACGCGACCGAGCTGCCGCCGGGCCCGAATCAGGTGCCGTCGCTGATGATGCAGATACTGGGCCGACGTCTGCATGTCGAGGGCTTCATTATTTCCGACCACTTCGTCAGCGGCTTCGAGAGTTTTTTGCGCGACATGAGCAGCTGGGTCGCGCAGGGCCGCGTGAAATACCGCGAAGAGATGGTGGATGGCCTGGAGCAGGCGCCGCAGGCGTTGATCGGCCTGCTGACCGGCAAAAACTTCGGCAAGGTAGTGGTTCGCGTCAGCGCGGACTGACCGGCCGGCACATCACCGGTTTTTTCGCGCCATGTGCGCTCTGGCGTACGTCGTTTATTGCAATTCATCGAGGCTTATTTCATGAAAATTCTTCTTGTCCTCACCTCGCACGACCAGCTGGGCGATACCGGTAAAAAGACCGGCTTCTGGCTGGAGGAGCTGGCCGCGCCGTATTACGTCTTCCTCGATGCTGGTGCCGAAGTGACGCTGGCGTCGCCGCTGGGTGGCCAGCCGCCGCTGGATCCCAAGAGCAACGAAACGGCGTCGCAGACCGATACCACGCGCCGTTTCGAGGCGGATGCGGCCGCGCTTGCTGCGCTGGCGAGCACGCGCAAGCTTGCGGATGTTTCCATCGACGGTTTTGACGCCGTGTTCTATCCGGGCGGGCATGGGCCACTGTGGGATCTGGCGGAGGATTACGCGTCCATTTCGCTGATCGAGCAGGCCATTGCGTCAGACAAGCCGGTGGCACTGGTGTGTCACGCGCCTGGCGCTCTGCGTCACGTCAAAAGCGCGCACGGCAAGCCGCTGGTGGATGGTCGTCAGGTCACCGGATTCAGCGACGCCGAAGAAAAAGCGGTGGGCCTGACCACGGTGGTGCCGTTTCTGGTCGAGCAGATGCTCAAGGAAAACGCCGGCCTTTACTCGCGCGGGCCCGACTGGCAGTCGCACGTGGTGGTCGACGGCCTGCTGATCACCGGACAAAGCCCGGCATCGTCGCAGGCCACCGCACAGGCGCTGCTGAAAAAGCTGGTGTAGGCGGCTTGGCGCAGCGTGCTTTGTAGCTGCGCCGCATAGCACCGCCGTTGATCTGAGTAGTTTCCGATGCTGCCGCTTTCGATCGTCGTGGCCTAGGGTAAGCCTTGTAGCCGGCAAGTCAGCCACACGGGCGGTTCGGCCAATGCTGATGGCGCCCAGCCCGCACAAGCACGCGATGCCGCCACGCGGTCATCCGATTCCCACGTTGTCTCCAGGAGATACCCCCATGCTGCGCAAGATCGAAGAATTGGAAAAATACGGCGTCCAGGCCAGTGACGGCTCCATCGGTCACGTGCGGGATTTTTTCTTTGATGACGAGTCGTGGGTGGTGCGCTATGCGGTCGTGGATACCGGCGGCTGGCTCTCCGGGCGTCAGGTGCTGATCTCGCCCATTTCCATCGGTCGTGTGGAAACGGACAAGAAGCAGCTGGTAGTGCTGCTCGACCGCGAGCAGATCAAGAACAGCCCGGACATCGACACCGACATGCCGGTGTCGCGTCAGCATGAAATCCGCTACCTCAACTATTACGGCTATCCGTATTACTGGGGCGGTAACGGGCTGTGGGGCGCCGGCTCTTTTCCGAGCCTGATGCTTTCGGACATCGACGATCGCGCGGGCCAGAGCGCCTATGACGAGCAGCAGGGCGAACGCTCGGAGCGCCAGCGCGAATCCGAACGCGGGCACGTTCATCAAGACCATTCGTCCAGTGCCGCCGGTGCTACTTCTGCGAAACGCGAAGACCCGCATCTGCGCAGCTGCAAGTCGGTGCTGGGCCACGAAATTCAGGCGACCGACGGGCTCATCGGTCATGTGGACGGTTTTCTGGTGGACGAGGAGACCTGGGCGATCCGCTACCTGATCGTGCAGACCGGTCACTGGTGGAGCGGCCACAAGGTGCTCATCGTGCCGGACTTGATCACCGACGTGAACTGGTTCGAGAGCACGGTCAGCGTTGATCTCTCGCGCGCCGCGGTGAAGGAATCGCCGCATTTTGAATCGGCCGACGAACTCGATCGCGAGCAGGAGGTGGGGCTGTACAAGCACTACGACCGCAGCGGCTACTGGACCAACCAGCTCTGATTCGACGAAGCGCCCAAGGAATACATGCCATGTTGCAGACCGTCAAAGAGCTGGAACGTTATGCCATTCACGCCACCGACGGCGCCGTGGGTCACGTGCGCGGCGTGTATTTCGACGACGAGTCGTGGGTCGTGCGTTACCTGGTGGTCGACACCGGCGGCTGGTTTGCCAATCGCAAGGTGCTGATATCGCCCCTGTCGGTGACGCACGTCGATCGGCTGGACCGCGTGCTGTCGTTGTCGATCACGCGGCAGCAGGTCAGGGACAGCCCGGACATCGACACCGACAAACCCATTTCGCGGCAGCATGAAAGCGGCTATCTCGGCTATTACGGTTATCCGTATTACTGGGGCGGTGGCGGCCTCTGGGGCGCGGAATCGTTTCCCAGCCTGTTACTCAACGTTAGCGAGCACGGCATGGCCGAGTCCGGTGGCCGTCGCGAGATCGAGCGCACGCAGTCCATGGGCGAGGCGGGCGTCGAGCCCGGTGACGATAGCCACCTGCGCAGCTGCGAGGCTGTTACCGGTTATCACATCGAGGCGTCCGACGGACAGCTCGGACACGTCAAGGGCTTTGTGGTGGAGGAGGCGACGTGGGCGCTGCGCTATCTGATCGCAAGCACCGGCGAGTGGTGGGCAGGACACGACGTGCTTATCGCGACGCACTGGATCGACAAGGTGAGCTGGCTGGACAACGCCGTCACGGTTGCACTGACGCGCCAGGCGGTAAAGGGATCACCGGCCTATGACACCGCCCGCATCCTCGATCGCGAGCATGAGGCGAGTGTCTTCAAACACTACAAAAAGAGCGGTTACTGGACGCACTAGCGCGCCCACGCATGGGCGCGGAGTGAACGTGCAAGTGAACGTGCATAGGTAGTTTCCGAGGCTTTCTTCGTGGCGCGCATCGCCCCTAGTCTGATGCACCGTCAGATTTGCAGGGAATACACATGGCTTACAAAAATTACGACGTCGGGCTTTCGCCGCAGCAAAAAGCTGATGCCAAGGTGTATCTCGTCGGTGGCGGCATCGCTTCCATGGCGGCGGCGGCTTTCATGATTCGTGACGTGGATGTGCTGGGCCACAACATCACTATTTTTGAATCGCTGAAAAAACCCGGCGGAAGCCTGGACGGCGCCGGTTCGCCCGAGCGCGGTTACTCGCTGCGCGGTGGGCGCATGTTCGAAAGCAAGTATCTGTGCACGCTGGATCTGTTCGCCTCGATCCCCACGCTGGACGGCAAGACCACGGTCACGGCGGAGACGCTGGCGTGGAATGAGCGCATGCCCACGTCGTCGAAGTCGCGCCTGTTGATGCACGGTCAGCGGCAGACGGCGCCGGCCTTCGATCTGCCGGAACACGAC